>NZ_JAWDKL010000039.1:0-19630 GCF_032464675.1 Roseobacter sp. HKCCA0434 | reverse complement strand
CGCCTGGCTGCGCCAACTCGCCCGCGACCGCCTGTCCGAGGCGACGGCCCGCCACGCCGCCGCGCTGGACAGCGTGCCCGGCAGGCTGACCCTGCGCGACACCCGCTCGCGCTGGGGCAGCTGCACGTCCGAGGGCAACCTGATGTTCTCCTGGCGGCTGATCCTCGCGCCGCCCCCGGTGCTCGACTACGTCGCCGCGCACGAGGTCGCGCACCTGCTCGAAATGAACCACTCCCTGCGCTTCTGGGCACATGTCGAGCGGCTGTTTCCCGGCTGGCAGGCGCAGCGCGACTGGCTGCGCGCCGAAGGGGCAGCCCTTCACCGCTTCCGTTTCGAGCCGTGACCGCGCCGCGCGCCATCGGCCTCCTGATCCTCGGTTGGCTGATCCTGACGGTCACAGTGCTGGTGCTGGAGGCGACGGGCCGCACCACCCTCGCCAGCGACGCGCTCGCCTTCGCCGAGCGGCACCGCCTGCTCCCGCTGGTTCTGGTGGGCCTCGCCTGCCTGATCGCCATGCCCTTCATGCCGCGCGTGACGCTCAGCCTCTCGGTCATCCTGCTCTTCGGCCCCGACGCCGCCCCGCTCGTCTGGCTCGCCATGATCGCGGGCGTCACGCTGGCTTTCCTGATCGGGCGGCACGTGCCCTACCGCCTGACCTCCCGCGCCTTCGCCGCCATCGGCATCGCGGACCGCGCGGCGGCGGTGGCCCCCGGCTCCGGTCTAGACGAGGCGGCCCGGCTGCGCCTGCTGCTGGGCGATCACCGCTGGACCCGCGCACTGGTGCGCTGGCGCTATGTCGCCGCCGCGCTTCTGCCGGTGCTGCCGGGCAACATGCTGCTGGGCGGGGCAGGGGGGCTCGCGATGCTGACGGGCCTCACCCGCGCCTTTCACCCGATCCCCTACGCGCTGGCCGTGGCGATTCCGCTCGCGCCACTACCGCTGGCGATCTGGGCCTTCGGTCTCGACATCATTCCGGGGGCAAGGTGATGTCCGCCCCGCCCGAGCGGTCCGCCACGATGCGGGCATTGGGCAGGTCGTTCGCGGCGATCCAGCCTTCCGCATCCGCCTTGCCGTACTGATCCCAGCGCGCGCGCAGCCGCGCCTCCAGCACCTCGACCGGCATGTCGAGCAGCACCGTCAGATCGTAGATCGGCCGCATCCCGCGCCACGGATCCTCGTCGAGCAGCAGGTAGTTCCCCTCGACCACCACGACCTCGACCTCGGGCGAAATCACCCGCGCCCCCGCGCGCGCCAGCTCCAGCCCCCGGTCGAACACGGGCACGGCCACTTCCTCCCGCCGCTTCAGCCGCTCCAGCACCGACAGGAAGCCGCCCGTGTCGTAGGTCCAGGGCGCGCCCTTGCGGTCCCGGTGCCCCCGGTCCTCCAGCACCGCATCGTCGAGGTGGAAGCCGTCCATCGGCACCAGCGCCGCCCGATCGCCCAAGCTGGCGACCACCGCCTCGGCCAGCGTGCTCTTGCCGCTGGCGGGCGCACCGGCGATGGCGACCATCGCCCGCGGCTCCAGCCTCTCGATGGCCTGCAATACCCTCACGATCATGTCCCGATCCCCGCCTCGCGCAACACCGCGCCGATTTCCTCGTCCAAGAGCCGCCGCTCCGCCTCGCCCTTCACCGGCACCCGCCCGACCTCAAGGATCAAGGGCGCGGACAGCGGCGTGACATGTGGCGCCTCCACATGATCCACGCGCCCGCGCACGCGGTCCAGCATCTCGTCGATCCGGTCGAAATCGACAAGCCCGCGCATGGCCTCGTCGCGCGTGATTTCCAGCATCAGGTGATCGGGATCGTAGCGCCTGAGTGTGTCGTAGAGGATATCGCTCGAAAACGTCGCCTGCTTCCCGGTCTTGCGCTGCCCCGGCTGGTTCTGGCTGATCAGCCCCGCCACCCGCGCCGGAATGCGGAAGGTCCGCTTCATCACCGTGTTCTCTGCCAGCCACGAGTCGAGCGCCGCGCGCATGTCCCCCTGGTCGATCAGCGCCGCCGGGTCCGCCACCGGATCGAGCGACCAGATCATCAGCGCGTAGTCGTTCGCGACGAAGCCGAGCGGCCCGAGCCCCGCCTCCTCCATCCGCCGGGTCAGGATGATCCCCAGCGTCTGATGCGCGTTGCGCCCGGCAAAGGCGTAGAACAGCGCGTGATGCTGCCCGCCCCGGCGGAACGTCTCGACCAGCAGCCGCTCGGCCTGAGGCATGTGGCTGATCCGCGTTTGCAAATCCAGCCATTCCGCCGTATGCGCGGGCAGCCGCGCCCACGCCTCCCGATCGTTCAGGAAATCCAGCACCCGATGCGCCAGCCGGGTGGACATGGCGAGCTTCGTGCCGCCGAAGGTCGCGATCCGCGGCTCCCGCCCGTCGGTGGCCGAAACCTGCACCGTCATCTCGCGCAGGCCTTCGTATTTCACCACCTGCCCGCCGATCAGGAACGTATCGCCCGGCACCAGCGTCGAGGCGAAGCCCTCCTCGATCTCGCCCAGCATCTTGCCGCGCCGGAACGCGACCTTGAGGTTGTTGTAGTCGAGGATCGTGCCGACATTCATCCGCAGGTCGCGCGCCGCGCGCGGGTCGCGCAGTTGCCACATCCCGTCGCGCTCCACCAGCCGCTGATAGCGGTCATAGGCGCGCAGCGCGTAGCCGCCGGTCGCGCAGTAATCCAGACACCGCTCGAAGGCCGCGCGGCTGATCCCGCGATAGGGCCCCGCCCGCTTCACCTCGTGATAGAGCGCATCCGCCGCGAACGGCCCCGAACAGGCCGTCAGCAGGATATGCTGGCAGAGCACGTCGAGCGGCCCGTCGGGCCTGGGATCGCCGTCGAGATCGGCCTCGCGCACCGCCTCCAGCGCGACGCGGCACTCGATGATCTCGAACTGGTTGGCTGGCACGATCAGCGCCTTCGAGGGCGCATTGTAGCGGTGGTTCGCCCGCCCGATCCGCTGCACCAGCCGCTTCACGTTCTTGGGCGCGCCCACCTGGATGACGAGGTCCACATCCCCCCAGTCGATCCCGAGGTCGAGGCTGCCCGTCGCCACCACCGCGCGCAACTCGCCCGCCACCATCGCGGCCTCCACCCGCTGCCGCGCCTCCCGGCTCAGGGAGCCGTGGTGCAGCCCGATCGGCAGGTTCTCCTCGTTCTCGGCCCACAGCGCCTGGAAGAACAGCTCCGATTGCGCACGGGTGTTGATGAAGATCAGCGTGATCTTGTGGCGCCGCACCTGTTCCATGACCTCGGGTGCGGCGTGCCGCCCGCCCTGCCCGAACCACGGGGGCGCGGCCGCGGTCTCCAGCATCTCGATATCGGCGGGCGGGCCGGGATCGGCATGAAGGATCTTGGTGTCGGGGGCAAGGAACCGCGCCAGCGCGGGCGGGTCCTCCACCGTCGCGCTCAGCCCCGTGCGGCGCAGGCCGGGGGCGAGCGTCTCCAGCCGCTCCAGCCCCAGCGCCAGTTGGTCGCCGCGCTTGCTCTCGGCCAGCGCGTGGATTTCGTCGACGATCACCCGCCGCAGCCCGCCGAAGATGCGCGGCGCCTCCTCGTAGCTCAGCAGCAGGGCGAGGCTCTCGGGCGTGGTCAGCAGGATGTCGGGCGGATCGACCCGCTGGCGCGCGCGGGCCGATTGCTTGGTGTCGCCCGTCCGGTCCTCGATCCTGAGGTCCAGCCCCATCTCGTCCACCGGCGTCTGGAGATTGCGCCGGATATCCGAGGCCAGCGCCTTGAGCGGCGAGACGTAGAGCGTGTGCATCCCCCGATGCGGCCCCTCGGCCAGCTCGACCAGCGAGGGCAGGAACCCCGCCAGCGTCTTGCCCCCGCCCGTCGGCGCGATCAGCAGCGTCGCCGCCGCATCCGAGCCGAGCAGCGCCAGCTGATGCGGATGCGGTGACCAGCCTTTCGAGGCGAACCAGTCGTGGAAGCGTTTTGGGAGAGTCACGTCGCAATCCTGTCGGGCCCGGCTGACAGGCCGGGCAGCCCCCGACCCCCCCGTTGTGCCGAAGGCAAACCTCCGGTTTGACTGGGCGGGGGCTTCACCCCCACCCCTCGGGCCGGGGGCTGCCCTCCGTTTTCAGTAGTGAGGTTAGTCCAAAGGCCGCAATTTGCGAATGGCCGCGATCAGCGCCTCGCTATAGGCCAAGTCCGCCCCCTCCGGGGCCGCCCCCTGCGCCGCCGCCACGTCCTTGGCCAAAATTCCGATCGTGTTGTCGGGCGCGAACCCCGCGCCCGCGAACTCGATCTCGTCGAAGCCCGATCCCAGCCAAGTCTGCCCCGAACTGTCATGCATCAGCGCCAGCAACTCCGCCCGGCCCAGCCCCTGCGCCGCCGCCCAGTCGAGCGCCTGCCGCGTCGCCACGGTCGAGGAGGCGGCGACGAGGTTGTTGCACACCTTCGCGACCATCCCCGCGCCGTAGTCGCCCATCCGGTGAAACTTCGTGCCCATCGCATCGAACAGCGGTTGCAACCGGTCGAGCACCGCCGTCTCGCCGCCGAGCATGAAGCTCAGCCGCCGCTGCTCCGCCCCGATCACGGCCCCCGACATCGGCGCATCGACCAGTGCGACCCGCGATGGGACTCGCTCGCGCAGCCCTCGCACATAGACCGGCGACAGGGTCGAGCAGATCACCAGCACCTCCAGCGCGGGCAGCTCCGCGATCCCGTCGCCGAACAGCAGCGCGTCGGTCTCCGCCGCGTCGCGCACGACGCTCAGGATGACCTGCCGATCCGCGAGCGCCACGCGCTCGACCATGAAGGGATAGGGCTTCGCCACGACATCGTAGCCCGCCACGTCGAAACCCGCCTCCGCCAGCGCCGCTGCCATCGGGCCGCCCATGCGCCCGCATCCGGCGACCGCCACCTTCATTCGAAGACGGGGGCGCGTTTCTGCATGTTGGCCATCGCGGCCTCCATCTGGTGCGGCTTGCCGATCAGGTCCGCCTGCGCCTGCGACTCCGCGCGCAGCACCTCGGCGACCTCCGCCGTCGCCGCCACCTCGCACAAAGCCTTGGCTGCCCGCACCGCGCTCGGCGACTTCGTTGCGATCTCCGCCGCGATCTCGCGCGCGCGGGCCAACGGATCCTCGGCGATCTCCGTCACCAGCCCCCAGTCGAGCGCCGCCTCCGCCGCGAAGACCTCACCGGTGTAGATCAGCCGCCGCATCACGTCGGCGCGCATCAGCCGGGGCATCAGGACCATGCCGCCCATGTCGGGCACCAGCCCCCACTTCATCTCCATCACGCTCATCCGCGTGCCGGGTGCCGCGATGCGCATGTCGGCCCCCAGCGCGATCTGCAGGCCCCCGCCGAAGCAGGTGTGGTGGATCGCGCAGATGACCGGCACCGGCAGCCGGTGCCAGACCATCGCCACCTGCTGCCACAGGTTCGTGTCGCCATGCGTCCGGTCGTTGATGCTCTGAGGATCGGCCATCAGGTTCTGGAAGCTGGCGACATCGAGCCCCGCACAGAACGCCCGGCCTTCGCCCGACAGCACCACCGCGCGCACGTCCGGCCGGTCGACCTCGGCCCCCGCGCCCGCAATCGCCTCCAGCATCGCGGGATCGAGCGCGTTCATCTTGTCCCCGCGCGTCAGCGTGACATGCGCCACGCCATCCGCGATCTCGACCCCGACCCGTTGGCTCATCCCGTCCCCTTCGCGGCACTGTCATCCGCATCGACATAGAGGTTGTCCCAGGCCCGCTCGACCAGCGGCACCGTCATCTCCCGCGGCAGCCCCTCGTAATCGCAGATCGAGCCCATCTGGCTCATCAGGAAGGGCGCGTGATAGGCTGCGAACGGCCCCTGCGGGCTGGGGTAGAGATTGCGCAGCATGTGCGCGATCACGTCCTCGCGCGGCTCGAACCCCGCCTTGCGGGCCATCATCACGAACATCTTGAGGAAGTCCGACTGCGAGGGCCGGTCGATCTTGATCTTGTAGTAGATCCGCCTCAGCGCCGCCCCGTCGAACAGCTCAGTCGGTGCGAAGTTGGTGGAGAAGATCACCAGCGTGTCGAAGGGCACCGTGAACTTCTGCCCCGATTGCAGGCTCAAGAGGTCATAGCGCTGCTCGATCGGCACGATCCAGCGGTTCATCAGCGCCTGCGCGCTCTCGCGCTGGCGGCCCAGATCGTCCACGATGAACACGCCGCCGGTGGCCTTCAGCTGCAACGGCGCCTGGTAGGTGCGGCTCACCGGGTTGTAGCCAAGATCCAGCATGTCGAGCGTCAGCTCGCCCCCGGTGATGACCGAAGGCCGCTTGCACAGCACGTAGCGCGGGTCGAAGGGCGGGCGCGCACGCAGCCCCGACGGATCCACCTCCGGCATCGCGACGACCTGATGCACGATCGGATCGAACAGGCTGATCGTCTGGCCGAAGGCCGACAGCGTGCGCGGGATGTAGATCGCATCCCCCAGCGCGTCGCGGATCGCCTCGGACAGCACCGATTTCCCGTTGCCCGGCGGCCCGTAGAACAGGATCGACCGGCCCGAGTTCACCGCCGGCCCCAGCTTGTCGAGCAGCCCGTCCGGCATCACCAGATGCCCCGACGCGGCCTCCAGATCCGGCCGCCGGATCGCCGCGTCCGCGACGCTCTGCTGCTTGCTCTGCGCCTCGAACGCCTCCAGCGACACCGGGAACGTCCCGTAATATTCCGACTGCGCCAGCGCGTCCGCCGCGCGCCTGCGCCCCGCCTCGGTCAGCTGGTAGCGCAGCTCGGCCGCCGAGCTTGCGCCGCGATTGCCCAGCGTCTCGACCAGGTTGTCCGCCCGGCACAGCTCGATCAGCTCTTCCACGATCGGCGGCGTCACCCCGCAGGTGCGCGCCATCTGCGTGGTGGTGTTCAGGCTCATCCGGAACACGGTCTTGAGCAGCAGGTCCCGCGCGAAGGTCGGCTCCAGCCCCAGCTCCTCCAGCCGGATCGGTGCCTGCGGTGCGGTTTTCGCGGTGTCGAGCATGTCTACCCCGTCACTCCGATCAGCAGCAGATAATAGAGGATCGCCGTCGACAGCGCCGCCCCGTAGGGAAACTTGCCCGTCGCGTTCCAGCTCGCCCAGTTCGGTGCCATCTCGCGGGCGAAGCTCCAATGCGCGAAGATCCGGTGCGTCAGCAGCCCGGCCAGCGCCATGATGCCGAGGATCCGCAGGAAAAGCCCGATATCGCTCCAGGCCACGAACAGGAAGATCGCGGTCGCGAACTTCACGTCGCCCGCCCCCATCTGCCCGAGGGCGTAGAGCATCAGTCCGACCACGAACACGGCGACGGCGACGACGACCCGCCAGCCCAGCACGTCGAGCGGCAGCGTCGCCAGCCCCACCGCCAGGAACAGCCCCGCCGTCAGCAGGCTGACCCAGTTCGGGATGCGCATGGAGCTCAGATCGCAATAGAGCGCGGCCAGGGCCGGCAGCGCCACGACCGCAAGGTGGATCAGCGCGATCTCGGCGCTCATCGGTTCACCGCGCCCTGCAAGGCCTCCAGCTTGCGCGCGGCGGCCTCGAAATACCGCGGATGCGTCTCGACGGCCAGTTCCAGCAGCCCGCGCGCGATATCGGTATCGTCGCGGCGCAGGGCGATCAGGGCCATGTTGTGATAGATCTGCGCGCGCTCTTCCTCGGTCAGCGGCACCACCGGCACCGCGTAGTTGCCGCGCAGCGCGCGGGACAGGGCGAGGTTGTTCTTGGCGCTGAAATCGTCCGGGTCGTAGCGCACGGCCTCGGTGAAATGCCGCGTCGCGCCTTCGTGATCGCCGCGCGACATCTTCGAGACGCCCCAGTTGTTGAGCACCGCCCCCGGCTGCGCGGTCAGCGCCCGCGCGCGGGCATAGAACCCGTCCGCCTCGTCCCAGCGCTCGTAATTGTCCGAGATCAGCGCGTTCAGCAGGTTCCAGTCATAGGAATTGCGCCCGTCGCCCACCAGCGTCAGCTGCGCCTCGGCCGTGTCGAAATCGCCTGTGCGGATCAGCGCGCGGGCATAGGGCAGCCGGTCGGCGGGCTCCAGGTCCCCCGCCTCGTCGAGCTCCCGGAACGCGATGATCGCCTCGTCGACCCGGCCCGCGCGGGTCAGGCTGATGGCGTAGCCGCGCTGGAAATCGACGCGGTCGGGCTGTTCCTGCAGGCTGGCGCGGAAGAATTCGACCGCCGCCTCCGGCTCGCCGGTCTGCAACATCAGCTGGGTCAGGTTCAGCTCGTCGATGGCGTTGAGCGAGACGCCCTGAAGGGCCTCTTCGCCCGTCCGGTCGCACGCGGTCAGCAGCAGCGCCGCCGCGACGATCGCGATCCTCTTCATTCCGTCTCTCCGTCCCCGTCCGGTGTGGCCAGAAGATACCGGCCCGAACCCTGCCGCACCAGTGTCAATTCGCCCAAGGGTTGTTCGAGCGGATCGTCGCCCGCGACCGCATCCCGGATGTCAAGCCGGTCGAGATTGTCGCGCGCGACGGCGCTCTGCCCGTCCGACAGCGACAGCGCGGTCTCGAACGCGTGGCGCGCCGCCGTCCGGTCGCCCAGGCTCATCTCTACCACGCCGAGATTGTTCCACCCCTCCACCACGTCGGGCGCCTCCGCGACGGCGGTCTGCAGGTGGCGGCGCGCGGCGTTCATCCGGCCCAGCCGCGCATTCGCCGTGCCCACGGCCATCGGCATCTCGCCGGGCAGGCCGACATCGTCCGTCGCATAGGCCATCGCATAGGCCCTCAGCGCCAGCTCGTACTGTCCGGCCTGTTGCAGCAGGTGCCCCTGCTCGCGCGGGCTCGCGTCCATGTCGGGCAGGGGTGTCCTCGCGTCGGGGGGCAGCGGCACCTCCTGCGCCACGCAGCCCACCATTAGAAGCAGGGCGACCAGCAGGCTCCTAGCCACCGCCGAGCACCTGCATGATGTCGTAGACCGACGGTCCCACGAGGATGATCAGCAGCGGCGGCACGGTGAACATCATCGTGCCGAGCGTCATCTTCGTGGGCAGGGTGTTCGCCTTCTCCTCGGCCCGCATCACCCGCTTGTCGCGCATTTCCGCGCCGTAGACCCGCAGGGCCGAGGCGATGGAGGTACCGAAGCTCGCCGACTGGATCAGCACCGTCACGAAGCTCGACACGTCGCTGACGCCGCAGCGTTCGGCCATGTCGCGCAGCACCGAGACGCGGTCCTTGCCCGCGCGCACCTCGTTGGCGACGATCTCGAACTCCTCGGCCAGCACCGGGTAGCCGACCCGGATCTCCTCGGACACCCGCAGGATCGCCTGGTCGAGCGATTGCCCCGCCTCCACGCAGACCAGCATCAGGTCGAGCGCGTCGGGAAAGCCGTGCTGGATCTCCTCCTGCCGCTCCTGCAGCCGTCGCGTCACCCAGTAGGTCGGCCCCATATAGCCGATCAGACCGGGGATCGTGACGTAGAGCAGCATCTGCGTGATCGAGGCATTGTCGCCCGCCATCACGAAATAGAACACCAGCCCCACGCCCAGCAGACCCAGCCCCAGCGCCATGCGCAGGAAATAGTAGGACGACACCGCCGAGCGGGAGCGGTAGCCCGCCCGCGTCAGCTTCAGCCGGATCTCGGAGAATTCCTTCTGATCCTGCGGCTCCAGATAGGGGGCGAGCGAGCTCAGCCCCTTGCTCGTCGGATCGTGGCGCAGTTTCAGCCCGGTCTGCTGCGGCACGATCTCGGGCCGGGCGGAGACGCCCGCCCGCTCCGCCTCGTGCAGCCGGTCGAGCCTGTCCTCCGGACGGCGCAGCGCGATGGGCGCGGCCAGCGCCACCAGCAGCAGCATCAGCGCGATCGAGGCATAGAGCGGCCCCAGCGGACCGAACGCCGCCTCGAGGAAGGTGTAGGTGCTGTCGAGACCCGAGAGAAGGCTGTCCATCGGCTCAAACCTTGATGTTGACCATGGCGCGCATGTAGAACACGTTCGCCACGAGGAACATTCCGACGATGATCATCGCGGGCATGAACACGCTGGTGCCCTGCACGTCGTCGTAATAATCCGGCTGCACAAGCTGGACGAGGATGACCGCCAGGATCGGGAACATCGACAGGAACCAGCCCGACCAGCGCGCCTCCGCCGTGATCGCCTTCACCCGCCGGAACAGCTTGAACCGCGAGCGGATCACCGCCGCCAGCCCCGCCAGCACTTCCGCGAGGTTACCGCCCGACTGCGCCTGGATGCTGACCGCCACGGCGAGGAAGCGCAGATCCTGCACGTTCACCCGCTCCGCCAGCCGGTTGAGGCTCTCGGTGATCTCCATCCCGTAGGTGGACTCGTCGGCGATGATGCCGAATTCCGTGCCCAGCGGGTCGGGCATCTCGTGCGCCACGATCGACACGGCGGAGGAGAACGGGTGCCCCACCCGCAGCGACCGCACGATCAGCTCCACCGCGTCGGGCAGCTGCTCCTCGAACAGCGCCATCCGCGCCTTGGCCTTGTTGTTGAGCCACATGTAGACCCCGCCGAAGGCCATGATGACCGACAGGCCGATGCGCAGCACCAGCGACGCGCTCGACATCATGGTGAGGGCGACGAAGACGATGACGGCCATCACCAGGATGATCAGCGCCAGCCCCTTGGGGGAGAAGGCGATGTTCGCCTGCGCCGCCCGTTCGTAGAGCGGGGCCATGATCGGGATGCCGGTATTCTTGCGATGCTGGTCGCGCTCGGCGCGCAGCGTCTCCAGCACGTCCTCGGGATCCTCGCCCTTCTCCAGCAGCTCCAGCCGCCGGTTGACCTTGCTTTCCAGCCGGACCGACTTGCCGAAGATCAGCAGGTACAGACCCTCGACCATCAAGAGGACGCCCACGAAGATCAGGGCATAGATCAATGGCTCCAGCGACATCTCAACCCTCCTTGACCGGCGTGTAGATCGAATTGGGCAGCTCGAAGCCCCATTGCTTGAACCGATCCGAATGGACCGAACGCAAGCCCGTGGCGGTGAAATGCCCCAGGATCCGGTTGTCCTCGTCGAGCCCCGTGCGCTTGAAGCGGAAGATCTCCTGCATCGACACGATCTCCCCCTCCATGCCCGTCAGCTCGGTGATCGAGACCATGCGGCGCGAGCCGTCCTGCAATCGGCTGACCTGCACCAGCAGGTTGACCGCCGCCGCGATCTGCGCGCGGCTCGCGACCATCGGCATCTCCACCCCGGTCATCGCGATCATGTTCTCCAGACGGCTGACCGCATCGCGGGCGGAGTTCGCGTGGATCGTGGTCATCGAACCGTCGTGGCCGGTGTTCATCGCCTGCAGCATGTCGATGACCTCGTCGCCGCGCGTCTCGCCGACGATGATGCGGTCGGGCCGCATCCGCAGGGCGTTGCGCAGCAGGTCGCGCTGCGTGACCTCGCCCTTGCCCTCCACGTTGGGCGGGCGGCTTTCCATCCGGCCGATATGCACCTGCTGCAGCTGCAATTCCGCCGTGTCCTCGATGGTCACGATACGCTCGGAATTGTCGATGAAGGACGACAGCGCGTTCAACGTCGTCGTCTTGCCCGAACCCGTACCGCCCGACACGATGATGTTGAGCCGGCACGACACCGCCGCCTGCAGGTAGGCGGCCATCTCCTCGGTGAAGGCGCCGAAATCGATCAGCTCGTCGATCGACAGCTTCTCCTTGGAGAATTTCCGGATCGAGACGAGCGGCCCGTCCACCGCACAGGGCGGCACCAGCGCGTTGAAACGCGAGCCGTCCTTCAGACGCGCATCGACGTAAGGGTTCGACTCGTCCACACGGCGACCCACGGCGCTCACGATCTTGTCGATGACGCGCAGCAGGTGCTTCTCGTCCTTGAAGACGGTGTCGGTCAGCTGAAGCTTGCCCTTGCGCTCGACGAAGACCTGCCGGTGCGAGTTCACGAGGATATCGTTGACCGTCGGGTCCTTCAGCAGCGGCTCCAGCGGGCCCAGGCCCGTGACCTCGTCATAGAGGTCGTTGTTGAGCTGTTCGGTCTCGGCGGCGTTCAGCACGATCCCCTGATCGCGCAGGCCCTCGCGGGTGATCGAGCTGATCTCGCGGCGCAGGTCCGTCTCGCCCACCTTGTCGAGCACGGCGAGGTTCAGCGTCTCCAGCAGGCGCCGGTGCAGATCCATGCGGATGTCGAGCAGACGCGCCCGCCGCTTGGCGTCGCGCTCGCGCTCCGCATCGTCCGGCGCGGCCACCGCCGCCGCGGCGCGCTGCAGCGCGGGCGAGGGGCGTGCCGCCTTCTCCTCGCGTTCGGGCATGGGGGTCGGGTTGGCCGGTTTTTCCAGCGACGGCGAGGCCGCCGGCCGACCGGGCTGGCCGGATTTCTGATACCGTGAAAACACCGCTTGCCCCCTCTTCGGTGGGGCGGATTACAGCCCGCCCGTCTTCTGTCGTTCCGCCAGCTCGACCAGCGATTTCGAGATCTTGCGAATCTCCTTGCGCAGCACGTTGCCGCTTGCGTTCTCGCCCAGTGGCGCGCCCTGATCGGCCGAGTTCATCACTGCCTTCCCCCCGTCGGGCAGCAACACGTTGTACTCGATCCCCAGCGACTCCGCCATTCTCTTGATACGCGGCTTGCCCCCGCCCGTCAGTCCCGTGGGCGCGCGGTTCAGGATGTATTGCACCTTCTCGATCGGCAGGTCCTCGGACTTCAGCGCCCGCAGGAACCGCAGCATGTTCTGCGCGCACCGCATGTCGAGTTCCATGACCGCGAAATAGGTCTCGGCCATCTCCAGAACGGTGCTCGACCATTCAACCAGAACGGGAGGCATGTCCACGATCACGAAATCGTGAGTTGCGGCGATCGCGTCCAGGATCTGCCGCACATCCTCCACGCCCGCGATCTCGAAGGGCATGCAGTCGGGCGGTGCCGTCAGGACCGAGACCTTCTTGGCGAAGCTCGCCATCGCATCGACGATCGCGGCGCGGTCGCGGTTCTCGGGCTCGGTCAGCAGCTGCATCGTCGCCTCGCGCCGGGCGAGGTCGAGATAGGTCGCGACCGAGCCGAACTGCAGGTTCAGGTCCACCAGCGCCACCTTGCGATCGACCTTGCGCGGCGCCTGCGCCATCTCCCAGGCGAGGTTCACCGCCAGCGTCGTGGCGCCCACACCGCCCGCGATTCCCTGCACCGGCAGGATCATGCCCCCCCGGCCCGACGCTCCCGAGGCGACGACCTGCGCCGCCGGGCCCGCGCGCAGCTTGGTCAGCGTTTCGGCCAGCACGCCCTCGGGCAGGGGGTAGGGCGTGAACTCCGCCGCGCCCGCCCGGATCAGCCGGTGCAGCGCCACCGCGCTCAAATCCTCGACCACCAGCAGAACCGGAATGCCCGCCTCGCGCGCCGCCGCGATGGCCGCCTCGAACGTGTCGAGCGCGTCCTCGTCCTCGGCCTGCGCCGCCACGATCACGCTGTCGGCGGTCTCGGGGTCGAGCGCCGCGATCCGCGCGGGCGCGTCCTCGATGGGGGCGGAACTCCACGCCCCGTCATATTCCGCGTCGAGATCCTCGATCAGCAGGTCGAACTGCTGCATGTCCCGCGCGAAGGCCATGGCTTCCGCCCCGTCCGTCTTCTTTCTTCCGATCACATCCTGCCCCCGGTTCGATCAGCCGCTCAGATCTTCGGCGACGATCGTTGTCAGAATCGAGGGAATCTGGAACTCGAGCGTCGAATCGAAAAGCCTCAACACTATCGGCATGGATTGCGGGTCGATCGCAAGGACGATGAGCGGCACGTAGGGCTGCCCCGCATTGCCGAGCCCGACATCCTGGTACTGGATCGCCAGGTCGCCCGTGTCGATCTGGTAGGCGAACCGGTCGACCTCGTCGAAGATCCGCTTGAAATGCGAATAGCTGCACCCCGGCGGCACGGCCTCGTCTGGGTCCATCCCTTCGGTGATGTTGATGCCGCGGCAGGTATAGGTCGGCACGTACTCGCAGGCCGTCCGGTCCACGGTCACGCTGTTGCCGTCGGCATCTGTCACCGTCTCCGTTCCCAGCACGACCCAGCACGGATCCCCCGAGTCCGAGCCGGAGGACACCGCGCGATTGATCGCCGTGATGCCGAACGGGCCGTCCAGTTGCAGATCCTCGTGCACGGGGGCCGAGATCGCCGCCGTGCGCGCCGCCAGCTCCAGCCCCTTCTGCGCGCTCAGCGCCCAGTGATAGGCGATGGCGACCTGGAAGATCAGAAAGATCAGCATGATCAGCGGCACGAAGATGATGACGTATTCGACCGTCGCAGCACCCTGCTCGTCGCGGAGGAACCGCCTCACCGCCTTCGGGATGCGGGCCCTCATTCCGAGCGGCCCCAGGTTTCCGTCACGGACATGTAGATCCCCCATCGCCCGTCGAACTGGCTGAGCGAGCCGCCATCCTCCGCCGATTTCTGCCAGCCGAACATCCGGGCCAGCCCGAATTCCGAGAAGGCCCGGATCGAGACGGTGGTTCCGGTTGAGCTCGTATCGATGGTGATCGCGTCGGTGAGCGCGTTTCCTTCCGAATCTACGGCGAGGTCGCCGCTCGAGTCGGTATAATATCCGTTGCATCCCTGCGACGTCAGCGCGTCGTCGAGCGAGTAGTCCGGCACTTCCAGCCGCCAGGTGATGATGTTGCGGGCGTCGCACAGGAATCGATCGGGAACGGTGCCTGTCGACTCGTCGATCGGCGCACGGCTGATGAACCGCGCCGCGTCGCGCGCGGCCGAGTCCATCGCGTTGCGCGTTTTCATAGCCTCCCCGTATTCCGCAGCGAAGCCCAGCGCCGCCAGCAAGATGGGCAGCGTGACTACGAATTCCACGGTGACGCTCCCCTCGGCGTCATCGCGGAACGCCCGGATACGGTCCCAGATTGCACGCCCCACGCGTCTCTCCGATCCGATCCTGTTCCCCTTGGTCAGGATCGTACCACGGGGACCCCATTTGTAAATCGTTGAGCGGATTTCCGCCGCGCGAACGCGGCGGAACGCGATCCGTTACTCGCTGCCGCCGGCCGAATCCCCGGCGCCGCCGCTGAAGGTAACCTCGTTCGTCGCGTTGTTGAGGTACGCGTCATAGACGATGACGGCCCGCTTGCCGTCGAAATCGCCCGGTCCCGCACCCATCGCCACACCGGCGACGCGCGTGACGGCGCGCCGGTTCAGCCGTTCGCGATCCGGCGTCGCGACCACGGGCCGCGTCTCGCCGAAGGTCGCGACCGCGTCCAGACGGCTGCGATCCACCCCGCGCGAGACCAGGTAGTTCACCGCCGATTCCGCGCGGCGCAGCCCCAGCTCCAGGTTGTAGTTCTCCCCGCCCACCAGGTCGGTGTGGCCCTCGACGCGCAGCCGGGCAACCGGATTGCGCTGCAGCCAGGCCGCCTGCTGGTCGAGGGTCGCGCGCGCCTGAGGCGTCAGGGTCGAGCGGTTGAAGTCGAAGTTGATGACCTCGTCCACTTCTGCCGCGAACAGGCGCGACAGCTCGTCGAAATACACGCCCGAAGTGGCGTAGCCGACCTGCACCGCATGGTTCATCTGCACCGAGCTGCCGAATCCGGGCACGGTCGTCTCGTTCTCGTAGGTGTAGTCGCAGGCCGCCAGGGCCGCGACGCTCACCAGCGCCAGCTTATTCCAGGACATAGCCGTAATCCCCCTCGAATTCCTGTGCCGCGACGGCGTCGGGCTCCCCGGTGACCTGTCCCAGCAGGAACAGGTCGCGCTCGTTCGGAATGCCGACCCGGTCGGTCGGCAGCGCCAGCAGCTCGCCATTGGTGGGCGACACCAGGTAGGGCGTGATGATGATGACCAGCTCCGTCTGGCCGCGCACGAACTGGGTCGAGCGGAACAGCGCGCCCAGCACCGGAATGTCGCCCAGGATCGGGATCTGCGAGACCGAGTTGCTGTAATCGTCCTGCAACAGCCCCGCGATCGCGAAGCTCTGCCCGTCGCGCATCTCCACCGTGGTCTGGGCCGAGCGCGTCGTCAGGCCGTTGACCGAGAAGCCGCCGCCCGTGCTGCCCACGATCTGCGGGTCGATCGAGCTGACCGAGGCCGAGAGCTGGATGTTGATCAGGTCCTCGTCCACCACCGTCGGCACGAAGGACAGGCCGACGCCGAAGGGCTTGAACTCGACGATGACGTTGCCATCGCTGTCGATGGTGGGCGCCGGGAACTCGCCGCCCGCCAGGAACTCGGCGCCCTCGCCGGACAGCGCCACCAGGTTCGGCTCCGCCAGCGTGCGCAGCAGGCCGTCCGATTCCAGCGCGTTCAGCGCGATCTCGATCCCGATATCGCCCAGCTGGAACAGTGCGCCGAGGCTGCCGCCCGTATTGGCGTTCAGGGCGAGGTTGCCCGAGCCGATGAGCGGCGCGCCGCCGACATCCGTCCCGAACGAACCGACGAAATCGCCGCCATCCGTGATTCCCAGCCCGATGCCGAGGTTCTGGCTCACGTCCCGCGACACTTCGGCGAAGCGCACCTTCAGCATCACCTGCTGCGTGCCGCCCACCATCATCAGGTTGGTCACGTTGTCGGGCGCGTATTGCTGCGCCAGCTCCATCGCCCGCGCCACCTTGCGCGCGCCCGAAACCGTGCCCGACAGCACGATGCCGGCCCCCGCGGTGCGCACCTCGATATTCTCGCCGGGCAGGATGTCGGCGAGCCGCTCCTTGAACTCGGCGATGTCGGGGATCACCCGGATCTCCACATTCGCGACGACCTGGTTGTTGAGGCCGATCAATGTCAGCGTCGTGCGCCCCGGCGCGCGCCCCAGCACGTAGAGGCTGGAATCGCCCAGCACCGCCACATCAGCGATCCGCGGGTTGGCGAGGCTCAGCTCGCTGATCTCCACGCGGCTGGTCAGCACGGTCGCCTGGTCCACCGGGACCGTGATCGCCTGCGCGACCGCCCCCCGCTGGACGGTCAGGACCGGTTCCTGTTGCGCATGGGCCGCCCCCACGGCCAGCATGCAGCTCCCCCCGAGCACGAATGCCCGAATCAGTTTTCTCAAGGACATGTTGCCTGGCTCTCCTGACCCACTACCTCTGGTATCCGCTCCATCTGACGGGTGCGGTATTGCCATTGATCGTGCCTCATTCTGGAAAAAAGGCAATAATCAAGGGGTTGGAAGGCGACGCTACTATGTCATTCAAGCAACAGGTCGCAACGACGGCTTGGCGGCGTTGCGACCTTTGTTCTTGCAAATCAGCGGTTTGATCAGTCGTCGAGCGTTTCCCGGCTCAGGTCGTTCAGACCCCGCCGGATGGTGACGGTGCGCCGCGGCGCGACCGGCTCGGGTGTGGGCGCGATGACCGGCTCGGGCGCGACATAGCCCACGACGTCGTCGTCGTTGACCTCCACCTCGCCCGCTTCGGCCACGTCGCCGATGCCGCGCAGCGACAGAGACAGGGAGCCCGATGCCTGCGCCTGCGCCAGCGTCGCGGCCTGCTGCGGCGTCGCGCGCACGGTGATCGTCCGGGCGATCACCGGACGGCTGCGATCCTGGTCGGAGATCTGGTCGACCGCGATCAGCTGCACGTTCTCCATGATCAGCCGCGTCACCGCCTCGCCGCGGAACCGCCCGGACCAGAACACGTCGACCCGGTCGGACGGCGTGAGGAAGCCCGAAACACCCGAGGCCACGTCGACCCGGATCGTGAACGCGCGATAGCCTTCGCCCAGCCGCGCGGCGATGCCTGCATCCTGGCCGAACCCGGTGATCTTCATATTGAGGATCGGCTCGCCACGCTCCATGACCCGAAGGACCTGCCGCCTCTCGCTGCCATCCCCGAACAGCGTCTCGGCATCGTGGAACCAGTCGTCGTTCACGACGGAGCGGGGGAACGTCATGAAGCGCACATTGTCTTCGGTCAGCGTCGTGCCGTACTCGATCCGTCGCGCGGCCACCGCGACCGGCACGGTGTCAATCTGCCTGCGCTCGATCTCCTGAGCCTGCGCGAGGCGGACCTCGTAGGCGTCGAACCGTTGCTTGGCGGTATAGACGGCGAAGCCCGCCAGTCCCATGCCGCAAATCAGAAAGACAAGAAACAGCAGTCTCATAGCATGCCCCCCAGCATATTTCCCAGGACCGCCACACGGCGGTCAGGTCGCCTCGAAACTGACCTGCGAGGCCAGCCTAGTCCAGCGTGGACGATACCGCCGTCGCGATGGCGGTGCTGATCTTCTCGGAGCCGCTGTTCACGCCGGGCCGGATGATGACCATGATGACCAGCGCCATCGCGACGACCGCCCCTGCCAGGACGACCCAGTCCACGGTCACGGCACCGTCTTCCTCGGTCCAGAAGCTGCGCAGAAGCGTCATGTCGGCTCACCTTCGCACCGCGCCGCCTGACGGCATGGCGGCTCCATCGTCCTTCTCATGCGAACGCCGTCCGTGCACCGGCACGAACGGCGTCCACTCGTTCGATCTTCGTCGGAAGAAATTACTCGGGCAGCGTCGAGGTGACGGCTGCGCCCATCTGCGTGTTGATGCGGGTTGCCGCGCTCTCGACGCTGCCGCGGACGGTGGCGACCACGCCGAGCGCCAGGGCAACGACTGCGCCTGCCAGAACAACCCAGTCGACGGTGACTGCGCCGGACTCGTCCTTGGCGAACTTGCTGAAGAATTTGGTCATGGTGATCCCCTCCAAGAGATGCATTTCGATTCTCGCCTCCGGGCGATGCCCCTGCGCGATTGCTGTGGTTATGACCGCAGTTTGTGGCCTGAATTTGACCGGCTCGTTACTGCGCGTTCACAAGCACCCCTCGTTTCTTGCGGTCAAATGAGGCTGGAATGTGGCGAATTGCGCTCAACCTGCGGGTGAGTCGTGCTGAATTCGCTAAAATTCTAACGAACCCTCCCGTGATCATGTTACATCTGGGCGCGATCCGGGCAGCCGAGGGTGACGACGCCAGATGTTCGACAACGCGATTCGTGTCCTGATGACGGCCGTGGTTCTGTCGGTCTCCACTCCGGCCGACGCGCAGTCGAACGGGATGTTCCGCTCCGTGGCCGAGGAATTGCGCAACCGGCCCCGCGGCGGGGTCATCGACCTCTTCGACCGCCCGTCGCTCCCGACGACACAGGCCAATCGGCGCGGTCGCTTCGACGCCTGGTTCTGGCGCGGCGTGTCGCCCTCCCGCCACGATGCGGAGCCCGAGCGTCTGCTCGCCGCCGCCGAGCTGGCGGCCAGCGGCCCCTATCCCCCGGCGCCCGCGCCCGCCCTGCGCGCGGTGATGGACCGTCACGGCGATGCGCTCGTCGACGCGGCGGCGGCGCATGGCATCTCGCTGCCGCTGCTCCTCTCGCTCGTCATGGTTGAATCGGGTGGCCGGGCCGAGGCGGTCAGCCCCGTCGGCGCGACCGGCCTGACGCAATTGATGCCGAGCACGGCGGCGTTGATGGAGGTCGCGGACAGCAACGATCCCTATGAAAATGCGATGGGCGGCGCGCGCTACCTCGCGCGGATGCTGGCGCGCTTCGACGGCGACGCGATCCTGGCGCTCGCCGCCTACAATGCCGGGCCGGGTGCTGTGGCCGAGGCGCGGGGCGTGCCCCGCTATGCCGAGACGCGCGCCTATGTGCCGAAGGTCCTCGCCACCTGGACGGTCGCCCGCACCCTGTGCGAGACGCCGCCCGAGGGGCCGACCGACCCCTGTGCCATGTAGGCGCCGACCAATATGAAGGGGCCTGCATACTTAACTAGCCAAGGTTAACCAACGCCATCGCGCTTCA
>NZ_JAWDKL010000038.1:0-19957 GCF_032464675.1 Roseobacter sp. HKCCA0434 | reverse complement strand
CCCGCCCCGGCGCACCGCATCCCGCGCCTCGGCCAGCGCGGCCTGCACGGTCGGCATCAGCTCGCGCCGGGCCAGCAGCAGGAAGGACAGGCCACGCACCGCGTGGCCGAGCGCGAAACCCGGCGCGCGGTCGAGGACGATGGCGAGGTGATCGGGCGTCACGGCGGCGTGGGACAGCATCCCGCGCTGAACCGCGTTCCAGGCGGTCAGCGCCTCGGCGTCGTCCAGCGTCACGCAAAGTCCGTTCAAGTCCTGCATCATCCCGCGCTCCTTTCCGCCATCGCCGTTCTAGCGCAGATGGGGATGTCGCGGGATCACGGGACAGTTACTCACCGATCTGTTATCCTGCGTGTGCCGTTTTCATCGTATCGCCGAGACATGACGAACCGATCGCCGTTCATTTTCGCGCTGGGCGCGCTCGCGCTTCTCGCCGGCGTGGCGTGGTGGGGGGAGAGCGTCGACCATCTCTGGGCGGTCCTGATCGGCGGGATGGCGGGGGTGGTGCTTTACAATGCCAGCTTCGGGTTCACCGCAGGGTGGCGGAACATGGTCCTGCACCGGCGCGGGCGCGGCCTGCGCGCGCAGATGCTGCTGATCGGACTGATCGCGCTGGTGGCCTATCCGATGCTGGCGGTGGGGGAGGTCTGGGGCCAGCCAGTGCGCGGGGTGATCCTGCCGATGGGCGTGGCCTCGGCGCTGGGTGCGGTCCTGTTCGGGGCGGGGATGCAGCTCGGCTCGGGCTGCGCGTCGGGAACGCTGTTCACCGCCGGGGGCGGATCGACGCGGATGGGGGTGGTGCTGGCGTTCTTCATCCTCGGCTCGGTGTTGCCGACGGCGCATTGGGAGTTCTGGGCGAGCCTGCCTCGCACGCGCGCGGGCATCTCGCTCATCGCGGAACTGGGCTGGCCGGGGGCCGTGGCGCTCGTGCTGGCGGGCTGCGCCGCGATCTGGGTGTCGAGCGTGGTGATCGAGCGGCGTGCGCACGGTGCGCTGGAGTCGGAGCGCGGCGCGTCGGTCTGGCCGATCTGGGCGGGGGCGGTCGGGCTGGCGGCCGTGGCGCTCGTCTTCCTCGTCGCGTTGGGACGCCCCTGGGGCATCACCTACGGCTTCGCGGTCTGGGGTGCGCAGGCGGCGGATGCGCTGGGGTGGGAGCCGACGGCGTGGCCCTACTGGTCCGGCTGGCGGCGCGGACATGTCGAGGGCGGCGTGCTGTCGAGCACGACCAATGCCGCCAATCTCGGCATTCTCGCGGGCGCGATGGCGGCCGCGGCCTGGGCCGGGCGCTGGTCCCCGGTCTGGCGGCTGTCGCGCCGCGACGTCGTGACGGCGGTGATCGGCGGGCTCGCGATGGGATATGGCGCGCGGCTGGCCTATGGCTGCAATATCGGCGCGTATCTCGGCGGGCTGACCAGCGGCAGCCTGCATGGGCTGTGGTGGCTGGTCTGGGGCTTCGCGGGATCCTGGCTCGGCACGGTGCTGCGCGTGCGCATCGGCATGGACGCGCGCCCCGTGCGGGCGATCTGAGCCGACGGCGCCCGCGCGCGGCTCAGCGCAGCAGAGCGGTCGGCGCGTCGTCCTCGCGCACGTAGTCGACCGGCGCGGCCTCGCCGATCGCGGTCCGGCGCTTGTACTCGTAACGGGTCACGGCGCCGTCGACCTCCGCCGCCACGATCAGACAGTCGGCGAGATGGCGCGAGCCGTCCATCAGCGACACCGAGCCGCGCAGGCGCGGGGCATCCGCTGACAGCGTGAAACCGGTGCCGTCGAGCTTCAGGATATCGACCAGCACCTTGCCCGCCTTCACCCGCAGGCGGTTGCGGCGCTTGCGCAGCGCGGAGCCGTGCATCTGGTCCGTGACGGAACTCGGTATGTAGATATCCATCGGCATCTCCCCGTCAGTCTTGTCGTTCGCGCGGCTCGAAAGGCAGCTTGCCGGGCAACCTGTCGTCGCCTTGGCAAAAGTCCAGCACGTCGCGCGATTCGAATCCACGACACAAAGGTTAACGTTTCGTGTTGCGATTTCATGAACGGTCTTTTGCGGGCGCGCACTCTGTTCGCATGGCGCGTCCCTGCTATTTGAGGGCTTTCGAGAGGGAGGACCGGACATGGGCAAGTTGTTGGATGGCGAGTGGGTCAGCGACGAGATCGTCAAGAAGGAAGGCGACGGGAGTTTCGAGCGCAAGGAGAGCGCGTTTCGCGACTGGATCACCGAAGACGGCGAGTTCCAGCCCGAGAGCGGACGCTATCACCTCTACGTCTCCTATGCCTGCCCCTGGGCGCACCGGACGCTGATCTTCCGCAAGCTCAAAGGGCTGGAGGATCATATCGACATCTCGGTGGTGCATCCCGACATGCTCGACGAGGGGTGGACCTTCGACACGGATTTCCCCGGCTCGACCGGCGATACGCTGATGGGGAAGGACTATCTGCGGCAGGTCTATCTGGAGGCCGATCCCGACATGACCGGCAAGGTTACGGTGCCCGTCCTGTGGGACAAGAAGACCGGCAAGATCGTCAACAACGAGAGCGCCGACATCATCCGCATCTTCAATTCCGCCTTCGACGGGATCACCGGAAATAGCGACGATTACTGGCCGGAGGAGCTGCGCGAGGAGATCGAGCCGGTGAACGAGCGCATCTACGATACGCTCAACAACGGCGTCTACAAATGCGGCTTCGCCGGCTCGCAGGAGGCCTATGACGCGGCGATCCACCCGCTCGTCGATACGATGGCCTGGCTGGAGGAGCGGCTGTCCTCCCGCCGCTACCTGATGGGCGACCGGGTGACCGAGGCCGACTGGCGGTTGCTGGTCACGCTGTTCCGCTTCGACGCCGTCTATCACGGACACTTCAAGTGCAACCGCGCGAAGCTGATCGAATACCCGAATCTCTGGGCCTATGCGCGGGAGCTCTACCAATGGCCCGGCGTGGCGGAGACGGTGCATTTCGACCACTTCATCCGGCACTACCACTACAGCCACGAGAGCGTGAACCCGCAGCGTATCATCCCGATCGGGCCGGATACCGATTGGACGGCGCCGCATGGGCGTGACGGGATGAAATAAGGTCGGGCGCGGCAGACCGGATGGGTACTGGAATACCCGCATCATGGCCTGGATTGCCCCCCAAACGCCATGAGCTTCCCGCGAGGCGGGACCGACCTGCCGCGACCGACGCGCGCCCTGCGCGAGGCGCGTGCACTTGAACCGAGCGCGTCCGCGTGATCCTGTCCGACCGAACCGTGGACCGCTGTGCCGGTGCATGTAAAGGGTTACATGCAGTCGGACGATTCTACCAGAGGGCGAGTTGGACAGCGACGTAATGTCACAGGAGCATGGCGGCGATCTCGACCGCGCGATGACCCGGTTCGGCGGCAAGCGCGCCGAGTGGCTCGATCTGTCGACGGGAATAAACCCGCGCCCCTACCAGGTCCCCGATCTGCCCGCGCAGGTGTGGAGCGCCCTGCCCGACCGCTCGTCCTTCGCGGCGGTCGAAGCCGCGGCCCGGCGGCACTGGCGCGTCCCGGACGGCGCCGAGATCGTGATCGCGCCGGGCGCCTCGGCGCTGATCGCCGCGATGCCCCGGTTGAGTGAGGCGCGGTCGGTCGCGATTCCCGAGCCCACCTACAACGAGCACGCCGCAAGTTTTCGCGCAGCAGGCGTGGAGTTGGTGACCGATGCACCCGTGCAGGTCGTCGTGCATCCCAACAATCCCGACGGACGGCTCTGGCCGACCCTGCCCGACGGGGACCTTGTGATCGTCGACGAAAGCTTCGCCGAGACCGGCGAGGCGAGCCATGTCGCCGCCACCGCCGGACCGGGTGTCGTCGTGCTCAAGAGCTTCGGCAAGTTGTGGGGGCTGGCGGGGCTGCGGCTGGGCTTCGCGATCTGCGCGCCCGAACATGCCGCGGTGCTGCGCGCGCATCTGGGACCGTGGGCCGCCTCCGGACCGGCGCTGGCGGTCGGGGCCCGCGCGCTGGCCGATGACGACTGGGCGGCGCGGACGCGGGCCTGGCTTCGCGCGCAGGCCGACGCGCTCGACGCCGTGATGACCCCTCATGCCGAGTTGGTCGGCGGCACGCCGCTGTTCCGGCTCTATAGCCACGCGGATGCGGCCGCGCTGCAGAAGCGGCTGGCGGAAGCACAGATCTGGACGCGCACCTTCTCCTACGACCCGAGCTGGATCCGGCTGGGTCTGCCGCCGGACGGAACCGGACTCGACCGGATCGCACAGGCGCTGGGATGAGTGCCGCGGCGGTTCTGCTTGCGGGCTTCCTGCTCGACGCCATGTTGGGGGAGCCGCGCTGGCTGTGGTCGCGGGTGCCGCATCCGGCTGTGCTGATGGGTCGGCTGGTCGGGACGCTGGACGCGCGGCTGAACGACGACACGCGCGGGCGGGGCGTCCTGGCGCTGATGGTGCTGGTTCTGACCGCCGGAACCGTCGGGTTCGGACTGTCCCTCCTGCCGCCCCTCTTGCAGGTGATCCCGGTCGCGATCCTGCTGGCACAGCGCAGCCTGGCCGAGCATGTCGGCGCGGTCGGGGCCGCCTTGGGCAAAGGGCTGGAGCAGGGGCGGCGGGCGGTCTCGATGATCGTCGGGCGCGACGTGTCCCGGCTCGACGAGGCCGCCGTGGCGCGGGCCGCCATCGAGAGCGGGGCGGAGAACCTGTCGGACGGCGTGATCGCACCGGCCTTCTGGTTTCTGGTGGCGGGGCTGCCGGGACTGCTGATCTACAAGGCGGTCAACACCGCCGACAGCATGATCGGGCATCGCACGCCCCGCCACGCGCGGTTCGGCTGGGCCTCGGCGCGGCTGGACGACGTGCTGAACCTGGTTCCGGCCCGCGTGACGGCGCTGCTGATCGCGGCGGGATCGTTGCGGCACCACGCCTTTCGGGTCGCGTGGCGCGATGCCCGCAACCACCGCTCGCCCAATGCCGGGTGGCCCGAGGCCGCGATGGCGGGCGCCCTCGGCATCCGGTTGTCGGGGCCGCGGCGCTATGCCGAAGGGTGGACGGAGCAGCCCTGGCTGAACGCGAAGGGTCGCGATGCGCAGGCCGTGGACATCGAAAAGGCGACGGCGTTGATGTGGCGGGCGTGGGGGCTTGCAGTTGCTGGCGTGGCGTTGCTCGCCCTGACCTGAGCCATGCATCGGCGGGCCATCGCGCAGCGGCCTGCACTCCTTGAGAGGCGACGGAACGGCAAGGCTTGCGAGGAAGTCCCTACGGCGCGTCCATCACCCCGACGCCATCCGCGCCGAGCGAGGTGACGTAAAGCGTCTCCCCGATCACCACGCCGCCGGTGACCAGCGAGTATTCGCCCTGCGGCGCCTGCAGCACGTCGAGGATCTCGCCCTCGCCGTCGATGCGCATGAGGATGCCGTGATGCACCGGTGCGGGGCGCACGGCCTCTGGCAGGCGCCAGACCACGTCGCGCACGAAGGGATAGCCCGCCAGCCTGTCCGCGATCGGACGGCGGGGCGAGACCAGCCCGACCCAATAGGTCCCGTCGCCCTGCGCCTGGATGTTGTCGGGAAAGCCCGGCAGCGCGTCGACGATGACCCGCCGCTCCCCGCTGGCCAGATCGAGCCGCCAAATGCGGTAGCTGCCCGTCTCGGCGATCAGAAGCGCGTCCTCCTCGGGCGTCAGGGCGATTCCGTTGGCGAAGCTGAAGCCGCGCGCAACCTGGTCGAGCGCACCCTCGCGCCAGCGCAGCACGTGCCCGGTCGTGCGATGCTCCCACAAATCGATCACGGAGGAGGGCAACGTGCCGCCCAGCGCCTCGGGGTCGTGCCGTGTGGTGGAGACCGAGAAATAGACCGAGCCGTCATCGGCCGGCGCCACCTGATTGGCATAGCGGATCGGGTGGCCGTCATATTCGTCGGCCAGCACCTCGGACCCGCCTTCCTCGGTCCAGCGCAGCAGGCCCAGGTAGCTGTCGGCGATGTAGAGCCCGCCATCGGCCCCGAATTCCAGGCCCAGCGGGCGACCGCCCAGGCGGCCCACCCGCTCGATCTGCCGGTCGGCGAGCCGCCACAGCCCGCTTTCCTCGCTCGTCACCCAGGCGGTTCCGTCCGCATCGACGGCGATGTCCTCGGGGCCGTGCTCCTCGCCCATGTCGAGGATCTCGACCACGGCCAGCCGCTCGTTCGGGGCGAAGCGACCGGTGAAGCCGGGATCCTCGCTCACCTCGTAGGCCACCGGCTCGATCCCGGTATCGGAAAAGCCGAGGTACCAGATGCCGAGCGCCGCCAGGACGCCGAGCGCGATAAGCCGAACTGCAAGGTACATCCGCGTGGTTTCCGGTTTGCCCGTGTCGTTGCGCGCGACAGTGCGGCGTTTTGGCGCGCATTACAAGCATTCCGCCTTGAAACGCCGCCTATGCGGGGCGACATCGGAAGGCAGACACCACCCGGAGCCTTGCCCATGCCGCCGACCCCCCGCCCCGACGTCCTCGACTTCCTCGCCACACGCCGCTCCCGCCCGGCCAAGACTCTGCGCGCGCCGGCCCCCGATGCCGCCGCGCTGCGCCCGATGCTGGAGATCGCGGCCCGCACGCCCGATCATGGCAAGCTGGAGCCGTGGCGCTTCGTCGTGCTGCAGGGCGCGGCCCTCACGCGGCTGTCGGAGACGACGATCGCACATGGGGCACGCCGGGGCGAGCCGGAGGAGAAGGTCGCCAAGGCCGCCACCGCGTTCGCCGACGCCCCGCTCGTCGTCGCCGTGATCGCGAGCCCCAAGCCCAGCGAGAAGGTGCCCGAGATCGAGCAGCACCTGTCCGCCGGGGCCGTCTGCCTCGCGCTCGTCAATGCGGCGCTCGCCAGCGGTTGGGGTGCAAACTGGCTGAGCGGCTGGATGGCGATAGACCGGGACTGGCTGACCGAGGCGCTGGACCTCGCGCCGCAGGAATTCGTCGCCGGTTTCATCCATATCGGCACCGAAAGCTCGGCGCCGCCCGAACGTCCGCGCCCCGACCTCGATGCGATCACCACCTGGGTCGACGCATGACGGGACCGATCCTGCGGGCGCTCGACCAGTTGCCCGATCCACGCTTCCGCTGGACGCTGGTCAAGGCGATCGGGCTGACGCTCGCCATCCTGATCGGGGTCTATGCCGTCGTCGGCACGCTGATCGCGGGGATCGACCCGTTCACGCTGCCCTTCATCGGGCTGGTCGATCCGGGGCTGTGGCTGGCGGGGCTGGCCGTGGGCGCGCTGATGCTCGCCTCCATCTTCCTGATGATCCCGGTGGCGGCGCTGTGCATCGGCTTCTTCCTCGACGATATCGCGGGCGCGGTGGAGGACCGGCACTATCCCCATCTGCCGCCCGCCGATCCGCCGGGGCTGATCGCGACGGTGATCGACGCGCTGGGGTTCTTCGGCGTGCTGATCGCGGCGAATATCGTGGCGCTGGCGATCTACCTGCTGGTGGCCCCGCTCGCGCCGTTCATCTTCTACATCGTGAACGGCTACCTCTTGGGCCGGGAATATTTCCAGCTCGTCGCCCTGCGGCGAATGCCACCGGCCGAAGCAAAGCGGTTCCGCCGCGCCAACCGGGGCCGGATCTGGATCATGGGCATCGCGATGGCGGTGCCGCTCTCGATCCCGATCCTCAACCTCGTGGTTCCGCTGGTCGGCGTCGCCGCCTACACGCACCTGTTCCATGAATTGCGGGGGCGCGTCAGCACTCCGGCACGTTGACGGCGAGCCCGCCTTGCGAGGTCTCCTTGTAGCGCGCGTCCATGTCGCGCCCGGTCTGGCGCATGGTCTCGACACAGGCGTCGAGGCTGACGAGGTGGCGTCCGTCACCGCGCAGGCTCAGCGACGCGGCGGACACCGCCTTGATCGCGCCGAGTCCGTTGCGCTCGATGCAGGGCGCCTGCACCAGCCCCTTGATCGGGTCGCAGGTCATGCCGAGGTGATGCTCCAGCGCGATCTCGGCGGCGTTCTCCACCTGCTCGGGCGTGCCGCCCATCACGGCGCAGAGCCCTGCCGCGGCCATCGCGGCGGCGGAGCCGACCTCCCCTTGGCAGCCGACCTCGGCGCCGGAGATCGAGGCATTGGACTTGATGATCCCGCCCACGGCGGCGGCGGTCAGCAGGAATTCCCCGATCCGAGCGGGACCTGCACCGGGCACATGCTCCAGCCAGTAGCGCAACACGCCGGGCAGCACGCCCGCCGCGCCATTGGTGGGAGAGGTCACGACCTGGCCGCCGGCGGCGTTCTCCTCGTTCACCGCCATCGCGTAGACCGACAGCCAGTCGTTGACCGTGTGCGGGGCGGAGAGGTTGCGCCCCCGTTCCTCCATCAGCTGACGGTGGATCGCCCCTGCCCGCCTGCGCAGGTTCAGCCCGCCGGGCAGGACTCCGTCCTCCTCGAGCCCGCGGTCGATGCAGTCGCTCATCACCTGCCACAACCGCGCCAGCCCGGTGTCGAGCGTGTGGGCATCCATGCGCGTCAATTCGTTGCGGCGCTTCATCTCGGCGATCGAATGCCCGCTCTCGCGCGCCATGCGCAGCATTTCGGCGGCGTTGCGGAAGGGGTGCGGGACGTTCGTGCCCTCCGCCCCCGTGTCCTGCCTGGCAAGTTCCCGCTCGGTCAGGACGAAACCGCCGCCGACGGAATAATAGGTCTCGGCCAGGTGCAGGTTGCCGTCCGCGTCGAAGGCGCGAATGACCATGCCGTTGGCGTGGCCGGGCAGGATCTCGTCATAGTCGAAGATCAGGTCCGAGGCCGGATCATAACCAAGCTCGGGCAGCTCGGCGGGGCGCAGCCGTTTCTCCGCCTCCAGCCTCTCCAGCGCCGCCTCCGCCGCATCGGCGTCGAACCGGTCGGGGGCGAAGCCGAGCAGGCCCAGATGCACCGCCCGATCGGTCGCGTGTCCCTTGCCCGTGAACGCGAGCGAGCCGTGCAGCCGCGCCTCGATCCGCGCGGGCGCGCCCGATCCCGGCACCCGGTCCGCACCGTCGCGCAGCGCGTCGAGGAACCGGCCCGCCGCCACCATCGGACCCATCGTGTGGGACGAGGACGGCCCGACGCCCACCTTGAAGATATCGAAAACGCTCAGGAACATGCGCGGCCCCTCCTCTTTCGCCCCTTCTAGCGCGGCGCACCGCGCAGTGCAGCCCGATTGCGACCATCCGCCCTTCGGATTGGCCCAAATACTCCGGCGCCCCCGCTGGCGCGGGCGCGACGCCCGCCTACCTTGCCCGCCATGACACCCTTCGCCGACCTTCTCGAAGCGCTCGCCTTCACGCCGGGCCGGAACGGCAAGCTGGTGCTGCTGCGCCGTTATTTCGACCGGACGCCCGACCCCGATCGCGGCTGGGCGCTGGCGGCGCTGGCGGGGACGCTGGACCTGCCGCATGTCACCTCATCCGTCATCAAGGGCCTGATGGAGGAGCGGATGGACCCGCATCTCTTCGCGCTGTCGCGGCAATATGTCGGCGATCTCGCGGAAACCGTCAGCCTGCTCTGGCCCGAGCCGGTGGCCTATGACCCGCCCAGCCTCGACGAGGTGGTGACGACCCTGCTCGCCGCCTCCCGCTCCGACCGTCCCGCCGTTCTCGCCCGCCTGCTCGACCGCTGCGGGGCGAGCGCGCGGCTCGCGCTCATCAAGCTCTGCACCGGGGGGATGCGCGTGGGCGTCTCGACCCGGATGGCCCAGACGGCGCTCGCCGATGACGACCACCCGATCGAGACCATCGAGCGGCTGTGGTTCGCGATCGACCCGCCCTATACGGAG
This sequence comes from Roseobacter sp. HKCCA0434, assembly GCF_032464675.1. Taxonomy (NCBI): domain Bacteria; kingdom Pseudomonadati; phylum Pseudomonadota; class Alphaproteobacteria; order Rhodobacterales; family Roseobacteraceae; genus Roseobacter; species Roseobacter sp. HKCCA0434. The sequence continues at coordinate 10,216 of NZ_JAWDKL010000038.1, read as the reverse complement.
CTCTTCGCCTGGCTCGGCGGCGGGGCGCTGCCGCAGGTCGATCTCAGCCTCGCCTACCGCCCGATGATGCTTGCCCAGCCGGTGGAGGATCGGGTCGGCAGCCTCGATCCGGCCGACTACGCCGCTGAATGGAAATGGGACGGCATCCGCGTGCAGGCGACGGCCACGCCGCAGGGGCGCAGGCTCTACACCCGGACGGGCGAGGACATCTCCGACAGCTTTCCCGACATCATAGACGCGATGGGCTGGCATGGCTGCATCGACGGGGAGCTTCTGGTGGTGCGCGATGGCGAGGTCGCGCCCTTCGCCGACCTGCAAAAGCGACTGGGGCGCAAGAAGGTCGGCAAGAAGACGCTGGCCGACTACCCCGCCCATATCCGCGCCTACGACCTGCTCGACGATGCGGGCGAGGACCTGCGCGACCTGCCCTTCGAAGCCCGCCGTGCACGGCTGGAGGCGTTCGGCAGCCATCCCCGGCTGGACCTGTCCGAACTGCTGCCCTTCGCCGACTGGGCCGAGCTGGAGACCCGCCGCGACGCCGCGCGCGACGACCAGATGGAGGGGCTGATGCTCAAGCGGCGCGACAGCCTCTACGTCGCGGGCCGCCCCGTGGGCCAGTGGTGGAAGTGGAAGCGCGACCCGCTCGAGGCCGATTGCGTGATGATGTACGCCCAGCGCGGGCATGGCAAACGCTCCTCCTACTATTCGGACTACACGTTCGGCGCCTGGACCGACGGGCCGGAGGGGCGCGTCCTGACCCCGGTCGGCAAGGCCTATTCCGGCTTCACCGATGCGGAGCTGGAGGAGCTGGACCGCTTCGTGCGCAACAACTTCACCCAGCGCTTCGGCCCGGTGCGCGCGGTGAAACCCGCACTGGTGCTGGAGATCGCCTTCGACGCCATTCAGGAAAGCAAGCGTCACAAGTCGGGGGTGGCCATGCGTTTTCCGCGCATCAAGCGCATCCGCTGGGACAAGCCCATCGAGGAAGCCGCGACGCTGGAGGAACTGCGCGCGATGATCTGAGGGGTTGCGCGGGGCCCACGCCTGCGAAACGGTGGGGCCGAGCTTTTGCAAGGAGACGCCCATGCGCATCGCCACACTGGCCCTCGCCCTTCTCGCCGCGCCCCTGGCCGCACAGGAACTCGAGGCGCCGCCGGGATCGGAACTGCTCGCTCCGCAATCGAGCGGCGTGATCCCGAACAATGCGAGCTTCGGCGGCTGGCAGGTGACGTGCGAGGCGGTCGGCGTCGGCCAGACCTCCTGCAACCTGGTGCAGACGCTGCTGCGTGCTGATGACGAGACGCTGCTGCTGCGTCTGCTGGTTACGCGGCTGGGCGAGGATCTGGTGCTGCTCGCACAGACGCCGATCGGTGTCTACCTGCCCTCGGGCGCGGTCTATCAGGTCGAGGGCGACGACACCCCGCAGCGGGACATGGTCTGGCAACGCTGCCTCGGCCCGCTCTGCGAGGCGGCGCTGGCGCTCGACGAGGAGGAGATCGCGCGGATCGGCGAGGGCACGATGCTGTTCGGCTATCGCCCCGGACCCGGGGCGGAACCGGTGATCCTTCAGGTCACGCTGGACGGGCTGGGCGAAGGGATCGCCTCGGTCTTCCCCGAAGACTGAGGCGCGAGGCGTGGGGCCGCGCGCGAGGCGCGGCCCGATGTTTCAGGCCATCTTCTCGACGGCGCGGCGGGTCATCACGCCGATCAGGTGCGCGCGATAGGCCGCGGTCCCGTGGATGTCGGCGATCATGTCGTCCTCGGAATGGCGCAGATCCTTCACCGCATCGGGCGAGAAATTCGCGCTCAGCGCCTCTTCCGCCTCGGTCCAACGGAACACGCCGTCATTGCTGGCCCCGGTGATGGCCACGCGCACGCCGTCCGCGTATTTCGCCACATAGGCCGCGACCAGCGGGAAGCGGCTGGCGGGCTGGGGCATCTTCTCGTAATGCGCCTTTTCCGGGATCGGGAAGCGCACGGCGGTCACGATCTCGCCCTCGTCGAGCGCGGTGGTGAACATGCCCTGGAAGAACTCGTCCGCCGCGATCTCGCGCGCATTGGTGACGATGGTGGCACCGGACCCCAGCGCCGCCGCCGGATAGCAGGCGGACGGATCGTTGTTGGCGATCGAGCCGCCGATGGTGCCGCGGTTGCGCACGGACGGATCGCCGATGCGGCTGGCGAGGTCCGCGAGGCCGGGATAGGCCTCCGCCGCCTCCCGCGCGACGGTCGCATGGGTGGTGCCGCCGCCGATTTCGACCGTGCCGCCATCGGCCTTCACGTATTTCAGCGCGTCGATATGGGCGAGGCTGACCAGCGTGCCGGGATCGGCGAGCCGCGCCTTCAGGGTCGGGATCAGCGTCTGCCCGCCGCCCAGCGCCTGCTTCTCGCCACCGGCGAGGGCCGCGACGGCCTCGTCCACGCTGCCAGGTTTCTCGAAGTCGAATGCGTACATCTCAATTTCTCCTTTCGACCCCAACGGGCCGTCTGATCTGGCGTGCCCTCCCCCGCCCGGAGCGGAGGAGGGACAGGAAAGGGGCCTCAGGCCGGGCCGCCCACCACGCGTTCGGCCATGTTGTCGCCGCCACCCGCGCCGGGGGCCGCCTTGCCGTGCATCGCGGCCCAGACACGCTGGGGCGAGAGCGGCATGTCGACATGCTCCACCCCGTATTCGCTGAGCGCGTCGATCACCGCGTTGACGATGGCGGGGGGCGAGCCGATGGCCCCGGCCTCACCACATCCCTTCACGCCCAGCGGGTTGTGGGTGCACGGCGTCTGGCAGGAATGGTCCACCGTGAACATCGGCACGTCATAGGCACGCGGCATCGCGTAATCCATGTAGGACCCGGTCAGCAGCTGCCCGTTCTCGTCGTAGACGCAGTTCTCCAGCACGGCCTGGCCGATGCCTTGCGCGACGCCGCCATGCACCTGACCCTCGACGATCATCGGGTTGATGACGTTGCCGAAATCGTCCGCGGCACTGAAGGCCACGACATCCACCTTGCCGGTGTCGGGATCGACCTCCACCTCGCAGGCATAGCCGCCCGAGGGATAGGTGAAGTTCGCCGGATCGTAGAACGACGTCTCCTCCAGCCCCGGCTCGATATCCTCCAGCGGGTAGTTGTGGGGGACGTAGGCGGCGAGGCAGACATCGCCCCAGGCCACCGACTTGTCGGTGCCCGCGACGGTGAACTGGCCGTTGGCGAATTCGACGTCCTGCTCGGACGCCTCCATCAGGTGGCTCGCGATCTTCTTGGCCTTGGCGATGATCTTCTCGGTCGCGCGAACCATGGCGGAGCCCCCCACGGCGATGGAGCGGGAGCCATAGGTTCCCATGCCCATCGGCGTGCGGGCGGTGTCGCCGTGGATGATGTCCACCTGGTTCTCGTCGATGCCCAGCATCTCCGCCACCACCTGCGCGAAGGAGGTTTCATGCCCCTGCCCGTGGCTGTGGCTGCCGGTCATCACGCTGATCGAGCCGGTGGCGTTGACCCGCACGGTCGCGCTTTCGTAGAGCCCCGCCCGCGCGCCGAGCTGGCCGACGAGGTTCGACGGCGCGATGCCGCAGGCCTCGATGTAATGGGCCACGCCGTAACCACGAAGCTTGCCGCGCTTGGCGCTCTCGGCCTTGCGCGCCTCGAACCCGTCGCGGTCCGAGATCTCCAGAAGCTTGTCCATCGTCGCGTGATAGTCGCCGGTGTCGTAGGTGACGGCGACGGGCGTGTCATAGGGGAACTGGTCCTTGCCGATGAAGTTGCGGCGGCGCAGCTCAACCGGGTCGATCCCCATCTCGCGCGCGGCCTTGTCCACGACGCGCTCCAGCTGGAAGGTCGCTTCGGGCCGTCCCGCGCCGCGATAGGCGTCGACCGGCACGGTATTGGTGAAGACCGCCTTCACGTTCACATAGATCAGCGGCGTGATGTAGTTGCCCGCCATCAGCGTGCCGTGCAGCCAGGTCGGCACCGACGGCGCGAAGGTCGAAAGATACGCGCCCATGTTCGCATAGGTGTCGGTGCGCAGGGCGAGGAACTTGCCCTGCTCGTCCATCGCCAGCTCGATCTTGGTGACGTGATCGCGGCCATGCGCGTCGGACATGAAGGCCTCCGACCGGCTCGACGTCCACTTGACCGGGCGCTTCAGCGCCTTGGCGGCGAAGGTGCAGAACGCTTCCTCCGCGTAGTGGAAGATCTTGGTGCCGAAGCCGCCGCCCACGTCCGGCGCGATCACGCGCAGCTTGTGCTCGGGGATGCCGAGCACGAAGGCGCCCATCAGAAGCCGGATGACATGCGGGTTCTGCGAGGTGGTGTAGAGCGTGTGCTCGTCCTTCCACGGGTCGTAATCGCCGACGGCGACGCGCGGCTCCATCGGGTTGGCGACGAGGCGGTTGTTCACCAGCTCCAGCGTCGTGACGTGATGGGCGTTCCTGATCGCCTCGTCCACCGCCTCGCGGTTCTCCTCGACGAAGCCCCAGTCGTAGCAGAGGTTGGACTCCAGATCGTCATGGACCTTGGTGGCCCCTTCGGCCACCGCCTTCTTCATGTCGATGACGGCTGGCAGCTCCTCGATATCCGCTTCCAGCAGCTCAGCCGCGTTGCGCGCCTGAGCCAGCGTCTCGGCCAGGATCACGGCATAGGGGTCGCCGACATGGCGCACCTTGCCCTCGGCCAGCACGGGGTGCTTGGGCTCCTGCATCGGGTTGCCATGCCGGTCCGTGACCTGCCAGCCGCAGGGCACGCCGCCAACCTCGGCGAAATCCGCGCCGGTGAAGACGCGCAGCACGCCGGGCGCGGCACTCGCCGCATCGGTATTCAGGCCGTTGATCCGGCCATGCGCGACATCGGAGCGGACGAAATAGGCATAGGCCTGCCCGTTCACGTTGATGTCGTCGGTGTACTTGCCGTTTCCGGTCAGGAAGCGGGGATCCTCGCGCCGCTTGGAGCTGGCGCCGATTCCGGTGTCCTTGGGCATTGTCTATCCTCCCTGGATATGCCGGGCGCGGACCGTCTGACGCGGTTCTCTGCGCCCCTTTGTCTGGGGTTACTCGGCGGCGACGGCGGGCACGCTCTGCCCCGCGGCGGCCTGGATGGCCTTCACGATGTTGTGGTAGCCGGTGCAGCGGCAGATATTGCCTTCGAGATAGTCGCGGATCTCCTGCTCGGACGGGTCCGGGTTGTTCTTCAGCAGGTCCGCCGCGATCATCACCATGCCAGGCGTGCAGAACCCGCATTGAAGCCCGTGATAATCCTGGAACGCCTGCTGGATCGTGCCGAGCGACCCGTCCGCGTTCGCCATGCCCTCGATCGTCGTGATCTCGGCCCCTTCGGCATCGGCGGCGAACATCGAGCAGCTCTTGACCGCCTCACCGTTCACGTGGACCACGCAGGCCCCGCATTGGGAGGTATCGCAGCCGACATGGGTGCCGGTCAGGCCCAGCCCTTCGCGCAGGTATTCGACCAGCAGCGTGTTGCCCTCCGCGTCGGCGCGCATCTGCTTGCCGTTCACGGTCATGGTGATCGTCGTCATGGAAATCTCCCCTGTCGTCTGCGGGCCGAATTCTCGAATCCGGGTTCGGCCTCGTGGATGGTCCGAGTGTCGGGGCAAAACCCCGGTCTGTGAAGCCCCCCGTTGTCGCGGGGCGATCGTTTCCGCTCGCGCGACAGTTTGAAGCTGGATGCACCTATTCCGAAGCGGTCCACGAACGATCAGGTCTTCAACAGCACATAGCCACAGGAGATGACCATGACCGACCGCAACATCCTGCTCGTCCAGTCGAGCGCACGGACCGACGCCTCCACCTCGCGACGCCTTGCCGCAGCCCTGGCCGATCGGCTAGGCGGCACCGTCACGCTGCGCGACGTCGCCCCCGGCTCGGACTTCGTCGACGGCGACTGGGTCAGCGCCAACTTCACCCCCGCGCCCGAGCGCAGCGACGCCCAGCGCGACCGCCTGTCCGGCTCCGACGCGCTGGTGGCGGAGATCGCCGCGGCCGACACCCTCATCATCGGCCTGCCGATCTACAATTTCGGGATGCCCGCGACGTTGAAGGCCTGGATCGACCAGATCGCCCGCGCCGGCGTCACCTTCCGCTACACCGAGAACGGACCCGAGGGCCTGATGAAAGGCAAGAAGGCCTATATCGTCGTCGCGTCCGGCGGGACCGAGGCCTTCGGCGAGATCGACTTCGCCACGCCGCACCTGCGCCACGTGCTCGGCTTCATCGGGATCACCGATGTCGAGGTGATCCGCGCCGACCGGCAGATGATCCGCGGCGAGGACGCCGTGCTCGACGCCGAGGCCGCCATCTCCGCGATTGCGGCCTGACCCTCAGCCCGGCTGCGTGCGCACCCGGCGGGGCCGTTCCAGGAACAGGTCCCGCTCGCGCCGGTCGGAGCGCAGCCCCTCCACCGCGTCGAACAGCACCTGGGTCGCGACCTCGGTATCGGCGGGCAGCTCCCCGCCCAGGATCGGCGCGCCGACGCGGACATGGAAGCGCTGGCGGTCCTTGTTCAGCACCTCGTGGAACAGGGTGATGTCGCGCAACGTGGCGTGCATCTTGTCGAAGGCGTAGAACAGCAGTGAGTTGCGCGCCGTGATCCGCATCGGGATCACCGGCAGCTTGTACTTGCGCGCCAGCATCGCCGCCGACGGCATCCAGGGCCGCTCATGCAGCCGCATGCCGCGCCGCTTCGACAACCGCCCAGCGGGGAAGATCACGGCGAGGCGGTCCTCGGCGAAGGCCCCCTTGGCATAGGTCAGCGTCTCCCGGTTCTTCTTCATCGAGCGCTTGTCCTCGCGCCACTCGACCGGCGCGATCATCGAGATGAATTGCGGCATGATCCTCAGGATGTCGCCATTGGCGAAGAAGAAGAGATCCGGCCGCTTCTCGCGCAGCAGGGAGTACATGACGATCCCGTCCGCGATCCCCGTCGGATGGTTGCACACGATGATCGCCGGGCCGGTCGCGGGCACGTTCTCCAGCCCCTCGACCTCGACCCGATGGGCGATCAGGTCGGCCATGTGGTCCATGACTTCGTGTGTCGGGCGATGCTCCAGCTCGGTCCCGATCTCGACGGTGCGGTCGTAGGACAGCATCAGATGCAGCAGACCGCGCACCGGTCGCACCAGCGGACCGCCACGGTACATCCAGCCCGCGCGCTCCTCGATCAGGGTATCGAGCTTTTCCTTCATCGCCCCCCCGTACACCGCCTTCGATGGCAGTCTCGTGACAGGGCCTGCGCCCTTTGTCGGGAAGGTAGTGCGCCCTCGGGCCGCTGCTAGGGCCCATGCCGTTCAGCGCGTCAGGCGCGACAGGTCGATGCCGAAGGTCACGGCCCCGATCGGCTCCCCCGTTTCGGGCGATGTGACGGCCAGGCTCACCTGCGTCTGGTCGACGCCGGTGCTGTCGTCGAATTCCACCTCGCTGACATAGATCGCGTCGGGCGAAATCAGGAAGGTCTCCTGATATTTCGCCTCGTCCCCCTGATAGAAGTCCGAGGTCGGGTCGGAGATGCCCGCATTGAGGCCGTATCGGTCCATGAGAATGATCTCGGTAATGATCCCGCCCGCGGCCTCGCGCCGCTCACGCATCAGAATGGACGCCTGCCGGTCCAGCAGATCGAAGATCATCGGGCCATAGCCGTCCTCGGCCATCCACGACCGATCCAGCCGCTCGATGGCTGTCGCGTCGAGCCCTGCATGACGCTCGTTCTGCTCTTCAACCGCGTAGAGCACGAAGGGATCGGCGATCCAGTCCTGAAGATCGGCCTGCGCGTAGGCAATGACGGCCTCGGCATAGTCCTCGACACTCGGGGAAGCACTCTGTGCAAGAGATGTACCGGCGAGACCGATACAGAGTGCTAAGGGGCACGTGTATCTGTACGAAAGAATCATTCCAACTTCCTCCCTGCCCCGAAACATTCGTTTCCTAGAATTCGATCATGGCGAATTGGTGGCATGAAGGTGCCGGTCAGCGCTGGTCGAAACGAACCTTCACGTAGCGCCCCGGCGCCGGTTCGATGACCTGCGATTTCGCCCCCGGCTCGCGTGCCTTGACCATGCGACCCGAATGCGAGGCGAGCCAGGGCTGCCAGTCCTGCCACCAGGAGCCGGGATGCTCCTCGGCCTTCTCCATCCACGCCTCCAGCGTCGGCGCCTCGGGGTCGTCATTGACCCAGTATTGGTATTTCTGCGCATCGGGCGGGTTCACGACACCCGCGATATGCCCCGAACCGGCGAGCACGAAGCGCACGTCCGCGTTCTCCATCATCCGCGCCCCGCGATAGACGGAATGCGCGGGCGCGATGTGATCCTCGCGCGTGGCGACGTGATAGACCGGCCCGCGGATGTCCGCGAGGCTCAGCACCTCGTCCCCCACCGGCAGCTCCCCCTTCACAAAGGCGTTTCCGCGGTAGAACGTGTCGAGATAGAAGTGATGCACCTTCGCGGGCATCGCCGTGGAATCCGCGTTCCAGTAGAGCAGGTCGAACGGGAACGGGTCCTTGCCCAGCATGTAGTTGTTGACGATGTAGCCCCAGATCAGGTCGGCCGAGCGCAGCATGTTGAAGGCCGAGGCCATCTTCTGCGCGGGCAGGTAGCCGCGCTCCATCTCCTCGTCCACCGCGTCGATCGTCTTGTCGTCGACGAAGACCTGCAGCTCCCCCGCATCGGCGAAGTCGAGCTGCGCGGTGAACAGCGTGGCCGAGGCGACGCGGCTGTCCTTCTTCTTCGTCGCGTTGGCGAGGAAGCTTCCGACCATGGTGCCGCCGATGCAGTAGGAGGCGAGGTTGATCTTCTTCTGCCCGGTCTCCTTCAACGCCACGTCGATCGCATCCGACACGGCACCCATGTAGCTTTCCCAGGTATGATGCGCGTGCCGCTCGTCGGGGTTGACCCAGGAGATCATGAAGACGGTGAAGCCCTGCCCGACCAGCCAGCGCATCAGGCTCTTCTTCTCGTTGAGGTCGAGCACGTAGTACTTGTTGATCCAAGGCGGCACGAACATCAGCGGGCGGGCGTGGACCTGCTCCGTGCTCGGCGCGTACTGGATCAGCTGCAGCACGTCGTTTTCCCAGATCACCGCGCCGGGCGTCACCGCCATGTCGCGGCCCACCTCGAAGGCGTCCATATCCGTCTGACGGATCAGCAGGTCGCCCTTGCCCCGTTCTATGTCGGCCAGCATCATCTTCAGACCGCGCACCAGGTTCTGGCCCTTCTGCGCGGCGGTCGTCTCCAGCACCTCGGGGTTGAGGGCGAAGAAATTGGACGGGCTCATCGCCTCGACGAAGTTGCGGGTGTAGAACTCGATCCGCTTGCGTTCCTGCGGGTCGAGCTCGCCGATATCGTGCGCGGCGCCCTGCAGGTAGCTCGACGTCAGCAGGTAGGACTGCTTGAGATAGTCGAACAGCACGTTCTGCGACCACTGCTCGTGCTTGAACCGCTTGTCCCCGCGCGAGGGCTCGACCACCGGCTGCGCCTCCTCGCCCATCCAGCGGGCCCAGGCGCTTTGCCACAGGTTCGCCTGCGCCTGCCACCAGGCCATCGTCGCGGTGGCGAGCTGTTGCGGGTTGTCGGCGAGGACCTGTGCGAAATGCGTGAAGGACGGCAGCGTGTTGAGCGGATCCATGCGCGGCGGCTGGTCGGCCTTCGCGGCCTGCGCGCCCAGAACCTTGGCCCAGATCTCGGCGCTGGTCTCGCTGACCTCGGCCATGTTCTGGGTGAACTCGGCACTCTCGGCCAGCCATGTGTCCACGGCGTCGCGTTCGCTCATCGCGTCCTCCCTGTCGTCATGCACCTCTTCACCCACCGGGCCGGATGCTCTAGCCTGCAACCTAGATCGAAACCGGAGCCCTGCGAACCCCATGACCGTGATCCGCGTGGCGATATGCGCCCTGCCCCTGCTGGGCGCCTGCGCCCCCGGCGAGAGCCTAGGATTCTACGATCTGCCCGAGGGCATGTCGGAGCTGACGGAGGCGCAGCCCGGCCCCTATCCCGACCTGCTGACCCAGGAACAGATCGCGATGGCGGGCTTCGCCCCGCTCGATGCCGCGGCGCGGGGGCGGGCCGATGCCGAAACCGTGTCGTTGCAGGAGCGTGCGGGTGCCCTGCTGGAAGACGAGGCCGCACGGCTGGAGGCGCGCGCGGGCACCCTGCGCCGGGATGCGGACGGCCTGCCGGTGCGCAGCCCCGGCCTGACGGCACAGGGCCGCAATCTGCTGGC
>NZ_JAWDKL010000037.1:0-20633 GCF_032464675.1 Roseobacter sp. HKCCA0434 | reverse complement strand
AGCGCGTGGACCTGCTTGCTCGCCTCGACCACCAGCGCGCCCGCCAGCCGGTGTGCGCCCAGCCGCTGGCCCGCCCGCTCGACCGTGCCTTGCGCCCGCAGCATCCAGCGCGAATGCGAGGGCGGCAGGAACAGCGCGGAATGGTGCGCCTCGGGCGCGAAGCGATGCGCGCGCAGCTGCGCGTCGAGCTGGCCATAGGTATAAGGGCGGCCATAGCCGAAGGGCGTCACCTCCCGTTGCGCCCAGATCCCCGTCCGGTTCGGCACGACGAAGATCACCCGCCCGCCCGGCGTCAGCACGCGCCACAGCTCCTGCAACAGGTCCGCCGGGCGCTCGCAGGTTTCCAGCCCGTGCGCGACGATGATCCGGTCGACACTCGCCGCCTGTACGGGCCAATGCGTCTCGTCCACCAGTGCCGACAGGTTCGGCCCACCCGGCGGCCAGGGCATGACGCCTTGCGGCGCGGGCATGAAGCTCATGATGCGCGCGGCCTCTCCCAGGAAGGGGCGCAGCAGCGGCGCGGCGAAGCCGTAGCCCACGACGCCCATCCCGTGCACATCCGGCCAGATGTCGCGGACGCGCCGCTGAAGGGCGCTCTGCGCCCCGCGCCCCAGACGCGTGCGGTAGTAGAAGGCCTTCAGATCCACGACATCCAGATGCATTGCGTTATCTGTCCGCAGCCTTAGCTTTCAGGCAACCCCATTCGACAGGAGGAGCCCATGCCGCTCGACATCCAAACCGTCCCGTGCCTCTCGGACAACTATGCCTACATCCTGCGCGACCAGGCGACCGGCACCGTCGCCATCGTCGACGTGCCCGAAGCGGCACCGCTGATCGCGGCGCTCGAGGAACGCGACCTCGGCCTCGACCTGATCCTCATCACGCACCATCACGACGACCACATCCAGGGCGTGGACGAGTTGCGCGCCAAATACGGGTGCAAGGTCATCGGCGGCAAGGCCGACGCCCACCGCCTGCCCGCGCTCGACACCGAGGTCGAGGAAGGCGACACCGTCATGGTGGGCGAGAGCGAAGGCCACGTGCTCGACGTCTCGGGCCACACGGTCGGGCACATCGCCTTCCACTTCCCCGACAGCGACGCGGTGTTCTCCGCCGACAGCCTGATGGCGCTCGGCTGCGGGCGGCTGTTCGAGGGCGACGGCCCGATGATGTGGGCGAGCATGCAGAAATTCCTGAACATGCCCGACAGCACCATCGTCTATTCCGGCCACGAATACACCCAGTCCAACGCCAAGTTCGCGCTGAGCATCGAGGAGGGCAACACCGACCTCGTCGCCCGCGCCAAGCGCATCGACGAGGCGCGCGAGATGGGCAAGCCCACCGTCCCCTCCTCGCTGGCCGAGGAGAAGGCGACCAACCCGTTCCTGCGCGCGCATATCGACGGCGTCGCGGCGGCGGTAGGCCTTGCGGGCAAGGACGCGGCGGAGGTGTTCACCGAGGTCCGCAACCGCAAGGACAACTTCTGAGCGTGGCGGGGAAAGGCGACGACGGAACCTTCGTGCGCGGAACCACGGGGTTCCGCCACGCGATCGGCGACGCCGCCTTCCCGCCCGAACCGGGGCGCTACCACCTCTTCGTCGCGCTCAACTGCCCCTGGTGCCACCGCGCGACGCTCGCCCGGTCGGTGCTGGGGCTTCAGGGCGCGATCGGTATGGACGTGGCCTTCCCCAACCGCACGGGGGAGGACGACCCCGCCGGTCCGAACCTCTGGCAGTTCGCACCCGACCGCCCGGCCACGCTGACCGGCGCGCCGCTGCCCGAATGCACGGCGGAGACCGGCACCGGCGCGGGCCACCGCCTCATCAAATCGATCTATGAGGCCGAAGGCTCGGACGAGCAGACGGTGCCCCTGCTCTACGACAAGCAGGCCAGGCGCATCGTCAGCAACGAAAGCGCCGAAATCGTGCGGATGCTCGGCCGGCACGTCGCAGAACTCGGCGGCGACGGCCCCGACCTCTACCCGACCGAGCTGCGGGCCGAGATCGACGCCCTGAACGACGCGATCTACGACGCCGTCAACAACGGGGCGTACAAGGCTGGCTTTTCCTCGGACCAGTCCGCCTACGCCACCGCCTTCGCCGCCTATTTCGACATGCTGCGCCAGTTGGAGGCGCGGCTGTCCGACGGGCGCCCCTTCCTGACCGGCGAGCGGTTCACCGAAGCGGACCTGCGGCTCTACCCCACGCTGTTCCGACACGACCCGGTCTATTACGTCCGCATGAAGCTCAACGGCGCACGCATCCTCGACCACCCGCATCTCTGGCGCTGGCTCTGTCGCGTGCACGCGCTGCCTGGCGTGGCGGAAAGCGGCTCGCTGATCCACTGCCGCCAAGGCTATTTCGGGCGGTCCTGGAACGGCACGATCCCGCTCGGCCCCGTCCACCCGATGCCCTACCCCGAGGCGTATGCGCACCCCGAACTGGCCTAGCCCTGCCTGCGCCGCAGCATCCACCAGACCGCCAGCGCGACCAGCGGCGTGACCACGGCCAGCAGCACCGCCTTGCCGATGCCGATGCCCCCGGCCACGGGGCCGAGCACGTAAGCCAGCAGCCCCACCGCGTAATAGCTGATCGCGACCACCGACACGCCCTCGACCGTCTCCTGCAGGCGCAGCTGCGAGGCGGCGCGCTTGTCCATGCTGGCGAGCAGCTCCGTATTCTGCCGGGCCAGCCCGACATCGACCCGCGTGCGCAGAAGGTTCGCCGCGCGCCCCAGCCGCGACGACAGCGCCTCCAGCCGCCCTTCGGCACTCTCGCAGGTGCGCATCGCCGGCTCGAACCGGCGCATCATGAATTCCGCCAAAGTCTGCCGCCCACCGATCCGCTCCTCCCGCAGAACCGCGATCCGCTGGTCGACCAGTGCCGCGTAGGCACCCTGCGCGCCGAAGCGGAAGGCGCTCTGCGCGCTGATCTCCTCGACCCGCGCCGACATGGCGAGCAGCCGGTCCAGCGCCGCCCCCTCCCGCCCTTCGCGCCGGGCCATCTGCCCGACCAGCGCGCTGAGATCGGTGTCGAGCGCCGCGACCTCGCCCGACACCTCGCGCGCCAGCGGAAGGGCGAGCAGGGCCGCCGCCTTGTAGGTCTCGATCTCCAGCATCCGCTGCACGATCCGGCCCGTCCGCCTGCGCCCCACGCCCGCGATCATGACCACGGCGATCCGCGCATGCCCGCCCTCGTGCACCCGGTAGTCGGTCATGACCACCCCGGCGCCGTCCACCACGCGCGACAGGGCGAGGCTCTCCGGCACAAATTGCGCCGCCAGCGCTCCGGTCGCCCGCGCCTCCGCCGCCGCGATATCCTCGGCCCGCTCGACCCGCACATGGGCCGAGGTCAGCACCGTGCCGGGTGCGGCGTCGAGCCAGCCCGCCTCCATCGTCCCGAACGGGTCCGAAGTGAAGGGCCTGTCGTCCAGGCCCGGCACGATCAGCGTGTAGGTCACGAACTCGGTATGCCGCTCCCATTTCAGGAAGGCGCGACCCAGATCGCCCGACCAGTGCCGCGCATCGGGCGCGGGGTGCTGCGCCCCGTGACGGTCCAGCAACGCGCAAAGATGCCCCCGCACCTGAGCCCCGTCCGCGCACAGGATCGCCAGATGCGCCACGCGCGACGGCGCATCGATCGGCGGGAAGGGCCGGGCATGCAATTCGTTGGCGAGCGCGATGCGCTCGGGATGATCGGTCAGGTCTTTCGGCATTGCACCCTCGCGCGGCTCTCGCCTTCAGGTTTCAGGCTAAAGACCATCGTGGCAAGGAATACATAGGTATGCTGCGCTGCATCAGGACCGGCCGAACAGCCGCTCGATATCCTTCATCTTCAGCTCCACGTAAGTCGGCCGCCCGTGGTTGCACTGGCCCGAATGGGGCGTCGCCTCCATCTCGCGCAGCAGGGCGTTCATCTCCTCCGCCTGCATCCGCCGCCCCGTGCGGACCGAGCCGTGGCAGGCCACCCGGCTGAGGATCGCGTCGAGCCGCTCGGCCACCGCGCGGCTTTCCCCGCCATCGGCCAGCTCGTCGCAGATGTCGCGGACCAGCGCCTTGCCATCCACCTGGCCCAGCGCCGCCGGGATCGCCTGCACCGCGACCGCCCCGGCCCCGAAGGGCGCGATGTCGAGGCCGACGCCCGCCAGCATCTCCGCCGCCTCCGCCAGCCGCGCGATGTCGTCCGCGCCCAGATCGACGATATCCGGGATCAGCAGCGCCTGCGAGGGCACCGCGCGCGCCGCCGCCTGCGCCTTCAACCGCTCGTAGACCAGCCGTTCATGCGCCGCATGGGCGTCGACCAGCACCATCCCGTCGGCGGTCTGCGCGACGATGTAGTTTTCGTGCAGCTGCGCGCGCGCCACGCCCAGCGGCAGGTCGGCGGGAGGCGGTGCATCCTCGACCGGCATTTCCACGCGCGAGGCGGTCCACCCCTGATCCTGCCCCGCGAACCCGCGTTCGGCGAACCCCTCCGGCGCCTGCGCGCGATAGGCCGTGGCCCGCGCCCCCAACGAGGGCCGGTCCATCTGGTAGACCGGCGCGCCGGGTGCCCGCGCGGGCTGCATCGCGCCCAGCGTCGCATCCGCCACGGTGGTCGAGGCGCGGTGCCCTGCTCCGGCGAGCGCATGGCGCAACCCGCTCACCACCAGCCCGCGCGCCAGCCCCGGCTCGCGGAACCGCACCTCGGTCTTGGCCGGGTGCACGTTCACGTCCACCTGGTCGGGCGGGCAGGTCAGGAACAGGCAAACCGCAGGATGCCGGTCGCGGCTGAGGAAATCCGAATAGGCCCCGCGCAGCGCCCCCACCAGCACCTTGTCGCGCACGGGACGCCCGTTCACGAACAGGAACTGCGCCACCGCGGCCCCCCGGCTATAGGTCGGCAAAGCGGCGAAGCCGGTCATGCCGATGCCCTGCCGCTCCGTTTCGATCTCGATGGCGTTCTCGCGGAACTCCCGGCCCAGAACCGCCTCGGCCCGCGCGGCGGCATCGCCCCGTTCCACCGCGAACAGCACCCGCCCGTCGCCGCCGCCGCTGACGTCGCGCAGGGTGATTGCCACGCCGGGTGCGGCCAGCGACAGCCGCTTCACGACGTCCGAGATCGCCTGTACCTCCGCGCGGTCGGTGCGCAGGAACTTCAGCCGCGCGGGCGTCGCGTGGAACAGGTCGCGCACCTCCACCACCGTGCCGCGACGCAGGGAACAGGGCACCACCTCGGCCAACGCGCCGCCGTCGACCGCCAGCTCCCACGCCTCCGCGCCCGAGACCCGGCTCGACAGCCGCAGCCGCGCGACCGCGCCGATGGAGGGCAGCGCCTCGCCCCGGAACCCGAAGGAGCGGATGTTGACCAGATCGTCTCCGTCCAGCTTCGACGTAGCGTGCCGTGACAGGGCCAGCGGCATCTCGTCACGCGGGATCCCGTGCCCGTCATCGGTGACGCGGATCAGCGTCTTGCCGCCATCCGCGATCGCCACCTCGATCCGCCCCGCACCCGCATCGAGCGCGTTTTCCAGCAGTTCCTTGACCGCACTTGCGGGACGCTCGACGACCTCGCCCGCGGCGATCCGGTTCGATTCCGTCGCATCCAACTGGCGTATATGTCGGCGAGCGGCGCCTATATTGCGGTCGAGGTGTGTCATGCCTCTAGGGATAGCATCCCTGTCCCGACTCGCCCACCCGATTCCGCGCGCAATTTCCGGAAAGGTTGACCCTGCGTCATGCGACCATTCGTTGCGTAAATCGTGCTGCAACTGCGCAAAGACGGCTTCCCTGCACGTCAACGACATGCCATGCAAAGGGCAATCCATTTTACGCGAAAGAGAGCCAAGCGAATGAAGATCGGAGCGTTGAAGGAAACCTGGCCGGGCGAGGCGCGCGTCGCGATGACGCCGCAAAGCGTCGGCCAGCTCAAGAAACTGGGCCATGACTGCGTGATCCAGTCCGGCGCGGGCGAGGCCGCCCGCTTCGCCGACGCGGACTACGCCGCCGCCGGGGCCGAGGTGCTGCCCGACGCCGCCGCGGTCTACGCCGCCGCCGACATCGTCACACGCGTCCGCGCCCCCGGAATGGACGAGATTGAGCACGTGCGTGACGGCCAGACCATCGTCTCCTTCATCTGGCCCGCCCAGAACGCCGAACTGCTGGAGGCGCTGAAGGCCAAGGGCGCGACCACCCTTGCGATGGACATGGTGCCTCGCATCTCCCGCGCGCAGAAGATGGACGCCCTTTCGTCGATGGCCAATATCGGCGGCTACCGCGCCGTGGTCGAGGCCTCCAACAATTTCGGGCGCTTCTTCACCGGCCAGATCACCGCGGCGGGCAAGGTGCCGCCCGCGAAAGTCCTCGTCGTCGGCGCGGGCGTCGCTGGCCTCGCCGCCATCGGGGCCGCGACCTCGATGGGGGCGATCACCTATGCCTTCGACGTGCGCCCCGAAGTGGCCGAGCAGATCGAGTCGATGGGGGCCGAATTCGTCTTCCTCGACTTTGAGGAGGCGCAGACCGACGGGGCCGAGACCGGCGGATACGCCGCCCCCTCCTCCCCCGAGTTCCGCGAAAAGCAGCTCGAGAAGTTCCGCGAGCTCGCGCCCGAGATGGACATAGTCATCACCACGGCGCTGATCCCCGGCCGCGACGCGCCCGTGCTGTGGACGAAGGACATGGTCGAGGCGATGAAGCCCGGCTCGGTCATCGTCGATCTGGCCGCGGAGAAGGGCGGCAACTGCGAGCTGACCGTCGAGGGCGAGAAGATCGAGACCGAGAACGGCGTCACCATCGTCGGCTATACCGACCTGCCCAGCCGCATGGCGACACAGTCCTCCACGCTCTACGCCACCAATATCCGTCACCTGATGGACGACCTCACGCCCGAGAATGACGGCGTGGTCGAGCACGACATGGAAGACGACGTGATCCGCGGCGCGACCGTGACCCATCGCGGGGAGATCACCTTCCCCCCGCCGCCGCCCAAGACCAAGGCGATCGCGGCGGCCAAGCCCAAGGCGCCCGAGAAGTCGCCCGAACAACTCGCCGCCGAGGCCGCCGTCGCCGCGCGCAAGGTCGGCCGCATGCAGGCGAGCACCCTGGTCCTCGGCGGGCTTCTCATCCTGCTGATCGGGGCCATGGCGCCTGCCAGCTTCATGGCGCATTTCATCGTCTTCGTGCTGGCCTGCTTCGTCGGCTACCAGGTGATCTGGGCGGTGACGGCGGCGCTGCACACGCCGCTGATGGCCGTCACCAACGCCATCTCCTCCATCATCATCATCGGCGCGATGCTGCAGATCGGCTCGACCGAGGGCTGGGCCGTGGTGCTCGCCTCCGTCTCGGTGCTGATGGCCTCCGTCAACATCGTCGGCGGGTTCATGGTGACGCGCCGCATGCTGGCCATGTTCCAGAAGAGCTGAGGGACAGACAATGAATTCCGGACTCATCTCGGCGGCCTATGTCGTCGCCGCCATCCTCTTCGTCCTGTCCCTCGCGGGGCTCAGCAACCAGGAAAGCTCCAAGAAGGGCGTGATCTACGGCATGGTCGGCATGGGCCTCGCCGTGCTTGCGACCTTCTTCGCCGACGAGGTCGGCAATTACGGCGCGCTGATCCCGGCGCTGCTGATCGGCGGGGCCATCGGGGCCTATATCGCGCAGAAGGTCGAGATGACGGGCATGCCCCAGCTCGTCGCGGCCATGCACTCCCTCGTCGGACTCGCGGCCGTCTTCATCGGCGTGAACACGATCATCGACCCGCCCGCGGGCAAGGAGGGGATCGAATTCGGCATCATGGAGGTCGAGATCTTCCTCGGCGTCTTCATCGGTGCCGTCACCTTCACCGGCTCGGTCGTGGCTTACGGCAAGCTTGCCGGACAGATCGACGGCAAGGCGCTGATCCTGCCCTTCCGCCACGGCCTCAACATCGCGCTCGTCGTGGTGTCGATCCTGATCGGCTATTCCTTCGCCGCGTCGAACGGGGTGGACGATGCGGGCCTGATGCAGGACGCCTCCACCTGGCAGCTGTGGCTGGTGGCGGTGCTGGCGGGCATCCTCGGCTGGCACCTCGTCATGGCCATCGGTGGCGCGGACATGCCGGTCGTGGTCTCGATGCTCAACAGCTATTCGGGCTGGGCGGCGGCGGCCATCGGCTTCACGCTCGGCAACGACCTGCTGATCGTCACGGGCGCGCTGGTCGGGTCCTCGGGCGCGATCCTCAGCTACATCATGTGCCGCGCGATGAACCGCAACTTCGTCAGCGTGATCCTCGGCGGCTTCGGCACCGCGGGCGGCCCGGCGATGG
Organism: Roseobacter sp. HKCCA0434; assembly: GCF_032464675.1. Classification (NCBI taxonomy): domain Bacteria; kingdom Pseudomonadati; phylum Pseudomonadota; class Alphaproteobacteria; order Rhodobacterales; family Roseobacteraceae; genus Roseobacter; species Roseobacter sp. HKCCA0434. The sequence goes on along the minus strand of NZ_JAWDKL010000037.1, from coordinate 12,357 downwards.
AGATCGAGGGCGAGATGGTGGGCACCGATGCCGACCACGTCGCCGCGGCACTCGAGGAAGCGGACAGCGTCGTCATCGTGCCGGGCTACGGCCTCGCCGTCGCGCAGGCGCAGGGCAGCGTGTCGGAACTGACCAAGCGGCTGCGCGCTCAGGGCAAGGAGGTCCGTTTCGCCATCCACCCCGTCGCGGGTCGCCTGCCCGGCCACATGAACGTCCTGCTGGCCGAGGCGAAGGTGCCCTACGACATCGTGCTGGAGATGGAGGAGATCAACGACGACTTCCCCGACACGGACGTGGTCATCGTCATCGGCGCGAACGACATCGTGAACCCCGCCGCGCAGGAGGACCCGAATTCCCCCATCGCCGGGATGCCGGTTCTGGAAGTGTGGAAGGCCAAGACCGTCTTCATCTCCAAGCGCGGTCAGGGCACAGGCTATTCGGGCATCGAGAACCCGCTCTTCTTCAAGGAGAACAGCCGAATGTTCTACGGCGACGCGAAGGCCTCGCTCGACGCGCTCCTGGGCAAGATTTCCTGAAAACTTGCCTAAAATCGCCAGTTTCGCACGCGAAACCCGAAAGGCCCGGCTTCACCGCCGGGCCTTTTTTCGGATCGTGAGCACGGCAGCGACAATGCGCCGCCGTCCGGCGATTATGCTGGACCGGATAGCGTGTCCGCGCGATGACTCTCAAGCGCACGAACACGGGAGGCGTCGGAAAATGCTCAGCAAGCCGATCGCGTATCTGACAGCCACTATGACCTGCGCTATCGTCGTGGCCTCATGTGCGTATTTCTACGACATTACCGCCAATCCGGGACACGAAGAGGCGAGTCACCAGATGTTAGCTATCATAGGGGCGGTGGTCGGCGCGATCTGGGCGGCGGTCGTCTTTCCGATCATGGGACGAAGCGTCTCCAAAGATGTCTTCATCATCCTGATCGCCTTCCCGGCAGTCGGAGCGATCATCGGCCAGGTGTTTACTGTTTTCGGGATGATCATGGGCATCTATCTCGCCGTCACCATGCCCTTCGTTTGGCCATGGCCGATTGCACTGATCTATATTGCCAGCGCCGTCATCGCGTTCCTCCTGCCTCGGATTGGGCAGCCGAAAAACACGCGGTCGGCCGCGGCGCAGTAGTCCGTATGCGATTTGCGTCGCAGTGTCTTAGACGCAGCGGCCATGCGCCCTTGGTCAATTCGACACAAGCTATGTTTCTGAGCGCGAAATCAGGGGCTTCTGCCACACCGCCCTCCGCCGGATGAGACTCCATCTCGTCTTGGCGCAAATCCGCTCGGTCCGAAACGAGTGGAGCGCCTCGAACGCCGCGTGGAAGTCTGCTCAATGCGCGGGCGCGCCCGGCGGGTTGTCGCGGTCGATCATCAGCTCGTATTTCGGATCGTGCGCCTCGTCCCGCACCACCAGCGCGGTATAGTCGCCCAGCCGCTTGGCGCAGTCCGGGCTCAGCCCGTGGAACTCCAGCACCTTGCCCTCGCGCGCGTAGCGCTCCGCCACGCTCTTGAGCGCATCGACGCCGGACATGTCCCAGACGCGGCTGTCGGTGAAATCGGCGATGACGCGCTTGGGGTCGGTGCGCGGGGTGAACAGCTCCTTGAACTTCTCGACCGAGGCGAACATCAGCGGGCCGTTCAGGTGATAGGTCTTCACCCGCTCGTCCTCCGACCGCCAGGACCTGGCGGAAATCAGGCGGCTGACGCGCCAGGAATGCACCAGGCTCGCCAGGATGATCCCCACGACCACCGCGATGGCGAGGTCGGCGATCACCGTCACGCCCGTCACCACGACGATCAGCAGCGCGTCCGAGGTCGGCACCCGCCGCATTACCTGGAAGGTCCGCCAGGCGAAGGTGCCGATCACCACCATGAACATCACCCCGGTCAGGGCCGCCAGCGGGATCTGCTCGATCAGAGGCGAGGCGAAGAGGATGAAGGCCAGCAGGAACAGCGCCGCCACCACGCCCGACAGCCGGTGCCGCGCGCCGGAGGAGATGTTGATCATCGACTGCCCGATCATCGCGCAGCCGCCCATCCCGCCGAAGAAGCCGGTGACGACATTCGCCGCCCCCTGCGCCATGCACTCGCGGCTGTTGCGGCCGCGCGTCTCGGTGATCTCGTCGATCAGGTTGAGGGTCAGCAGGCTCTCGATCAGGCCGATGCCCGCCAGGATGATCGCGTAGGGCAGGATGATCGTCAGCGTCTCCAGATCGAGCGGCACGCTGGGGATCGCGAAGGCCGGGAGGCCGCCCTCGATGCTGGCCAGATCGCCCACATTGCGCGTGTCGATGCCCAGCAACTGCACGATCCCCCAGACCCCGACGATGGCGACGAGCGGGGCGGGCACGGCACGGGTGAAGCGCGGCAGCAGCCAGATGATTCCCATCGCGAGCGCCACCAGCACCAGCATGGTGACGAGCGGCGCGCCCGACAGCCATTCATGCTCGCCCCCCGGCGTCGCGATCTGGAACTGCTCCAGCTGCGCGAGGAAGATGACGATGGCGAGCCCGTTGACGAAGCCCATCATCACCGGCTGCGGCACCAGCCGGATGAACTTGCCCCAGCGCAGCGCGCCGAAGGCGATCTGGATGATCCCCATCAGCACGACCGTGGCGAACAGGTACTGCACGCCATGCTTGGCAACGAGGCTGACCATCACGACCGCCAACGCACCCGTCGCGCCCGAGATCATGCCCGGACGCCCGCCGAAGACCGAGGTGATGAGCCCGACCATGAATGCGGCATAGAGCCCGACCAGCGGGTCGACCCCCGCGACGAAGGCGAAGGCGACCGCCTCGGGCACCAGCGCCAGCGCGACGGTCAGGCCCGACAGCACCTCGATGCGCGCCTGCGGGCCGGTCATGCGGAACATCTCGTCGAAATGACGTTTCAGCCTGGGAGCCAGGATCATGGGGCGCACCTCGGATCAGGGGGTTTCGCGCGCGACATCGCGTTGCGCGGGCCTGTTAGCACCTGACGCGCGAAATGGAAAGTCAGCGGCGGAAGCGGTCGGCCAGGCGCTCCAGCTTGCTGCGCGTGTCCTGCGGCTCCGGCTCGGGCTGCGGCGCGGGGGCGGGCTTCTCCGCCTGTCGCCCCGTGCCACTGCGCGCTGGGGCCGTGCGCAGCGCGACCGCGTTCAGAAACCGCCCACCATCGCCCGCCGCCAATTCCGGCGCGCCGTCCGACACGCCGCGCATCACGTCGTCGAGCCAGTCGGCCTCCGCCTTCGCGAAATCGGACAGCACATAGCCCGACACCCGGTCCTTGTGACCCGGATGCCCAATCCCGAGCCGCACCCGGTGATAGTCCGCCCCGACATGCTGGTGGATCGAACGCAGCCCGTTATGGCCCGCATGCCCGCCGCCAGTCTTCACCTTCACCTTGCCCGGCGCGAGGTCCAGTTCGTCGTGGAAGACATAGAGGTCCTCGGCCCCCAGCTTCCAGAAACGCAGCCCCTCGCCGACCGACTGCCCCGAGTTGTTCATGAAGGTGGTCGGTTTCAGCAGCCAGACCTTCTCGGGCCCCAGCCGCCCTTCGGCGACCTCGCCCTGAAACTTCGCCCGCCAGGGGCCGAAGCCGTGATCGCCCGCGATCCGGTCCAGCGCCATGAAGCCGATATTGTGCCGGTTGCCTGCGTATTTCGCACCCGGATTGCCCAGCCCGACGAAGAGTTTCATGCCTGCCTCCCTTTGGCCCTCGGCATAACAGGATCGCACCGTCCGCCACCACGAAAAACGCCGCACCCGGGAAAGGTGCGGCGTCGGTTCTCATCCCGCGATGGGGAGGGAAGGATTACTCCTCGACCTCGATCGGATCGACGTCCTGCTCGATCACCTCGGTCTCGTTGTCCTCCTCGTCGTCGTCCTTCTGGGAGGCGAGGCCGGAGGGCGGCTGGATGTTGGCGATGACGAAATCGCGATCCGTGATCATCGGGCGCGTGCCCTTGGGCAGGTCGATGTCGGAGATGTTGATGGTGTCGCCGACTTCCTTGCCGGTCAGGTCCACGACCAGCTGCTCGGGGATCGCGTTCGCGGTCACCTTCAGCTCGACTTCCGAGCGGACCACGGTCAGCACGCCGCCCGAGCTGAGGCCCGGCGAGGCGTCCTCGTTCTCGAACACCACGGGGATGTAGAGGTTGATCCGGCTGCGATCGGACAGGCGCAGGAAGTCGACATGCGTCGGCAGATCCTTCACCGTGTCGCGCTGGACGGCGCGGCAGATGACGGTGTTCTCCTCGCCATCGACCTTCAGGGTCAGCAGCGTGGACAGGAACTTGCCCTTCTTGAGCATCTTGAGAAGTTCGTTGAACTTCACCGCGATCGTCACCGGCTCCTTGTTGCCGCCGTAGATCACACCGGGGACCATCCCCTCGCGCCGTGCAGCGCGGGCAGCCCCTTTGCCCGTACCGTCCCGCGCAACCGCTTCGAGAATCGGGTTCTCAGCCATTGGCTATCTCCTTGAAATGTTACCAGGCGGCGATCCTCCAGGGGTGTAAGCGCCGCGCGAAGCCGTGCCATAGTCCGAAAACCGTCCGAGTTGAAGAGGATTCTGTCATGCGTACCGCCACGCTTACCCTCGCCATCTGCCTGATGGCCCTGCCCGCCGCCGCCCGCAACTTCATCCGCTCGGACGAGGGACGCGATTACGCCCAGACCCGCAACCAGTACGGCGTCGTTCTGCAGGGCGCCGGAGAGGTGATCTATCTGGGCGAAAGCTGCGACATCGAATCGCCCCAGCGCGGAACCGGCAAGTGGGGGTTGGGGAGCGAGCAGGTGCTGCTCGACTTCACCGAAAGCGGCCTGACGCTGGCGCCGACCGAGCGCTTCCTGGGCCGAGACATCGTGGAATGCGCGCTGTAGTGGAGCCGTGCAACATCGAGCCCATGTCCCGGACCTGATCCGGGACCGCTATGAACGACGCGACCCCGGCTCGAAGGCCAATGCGTCGAGCCGCGCATCGGCGGGCCGCGGTGCGGCGATCCTCGATCTGAGCTTGGCACTTTATACCAGCCAAGTCCGCACGACCTCACCGCATCGCGCCTTGATCAGCCAAATCGCCGTGCCGGGGGGCGGCCCGGCGATGCGCGGCGCCTTCGGCTTGATTCCGCGCAAGAGCACTAAATTTCTGACAACTTCGCCTGCTCCGCCTTGGTCAGCGTCGCGCACACCGCCGCATAGGACGTCTCGATCCGCGCCTTCAGGTCCTCCGCATCCACCGCATCCAGATCGAACGCCGCCCAGCCGCCGCGCGGCAGATGGGGCGCCTTTTCCGCCGCGCCGATCTCGATCAGGAAGGCCGCCGTCTCCGCATCCTTGCATTTCAGCGTCACGCGGTTGGTCCGGTCGGCGAAGATGGCGAAGACCTTGCCCTTTTCACCCTCTCCCACCTTGAACACATGCGCGCCCATCCACTGCACGACCATCCACGCGCCGGGCAGGTTGCCCGCATGATCCTCCAGCGCGCTCACGAGCCTATCAGGAAGATGTGCAGCGCCACCGGCCCGTGCGCGCCCAGTTGCAGCACCTGCCCGATATCGGCGGAGCGGGACGGCCCCGTGACGAAGTTCACCGTCCGCGGCAGCGCGCCTTCGCGCAGCCCCGCGAACACGCTCTCGAAGCCCGCCTGCACGTCTTTCGCATCGAGCACCACGAAATGCGTCTCGCCCAGGAAGGTCAGCGTCACCGGATTGTCGGGGCCGGAGGCGAGCACCAGCGACCCGGTCTCCGCCATGCCCATGCGCGCCCGGCTCAGCGTCGCGGGCTCCTCGATCCGGCCAGGGCCGCGGCTGACCTCGATCAGCCCCCAGTCGAGACCGGCGAAGGCCGGATCGTCGCCCATCCGCACGGCGGGCGCGAGGTTGCGCGCGCGAAACTCGCTCGCCAGCGCCTCGGGCAGGTCCGCGAGGCTCGCGATCCGCGTGACCGTCGCCTCCGCCGCCTCGGCCTGCGCGACGAAACGTTCGATGCGGTCGGCCCCTTCGGTCCGCGCGATGGCCGGGGTCGCCCCGCCCGGCTGCCACTCCGGCCCCGGCGCGGCGGCGCGGCGCACGCGGGCGAGGATGCGGTCGCGCGCGCTCATCGCTTCGCCTTCCACTGCGCCATGAACGTATCGCCCTGCGGCACCGGCATGTCGCGCGAGGCCGTCCAGCCACCGGCGAGCGGCAGGCGGCTCAACCGTCCGCGCCCGCGTCCCATCAGCCGCAGCGCCGCCATCCCCGCCCGCGTTCCGAGCCGGTAGAGACGCGGCCGCCGCGCGAAGAAGGCCCACAGTCCCAGCCCGGTGCGCACCGTGCCCGGCGTCAGCTTCTTCTCGAACTCCCGCTCCCGCCAATGCCGCATCATCTTCGGCAGCGGAATGCGCATCGGGCACACATCCTCGCAGCGCCCGCAGAAGGTCGAGGCATTGGGCAACTGCCCTCCCTGCTCCACCCCGATCAGGCTCGGCGTCAGCACAGCGCCCATCGGGCCGGGATAGACCCAGCCATAGGCATGCCCGCCGACCGTCTGGTAGATCGGGCAATGGTTCATACAGGCCCCGCAGCGGATGCAGCGCAGCATGTCCTGGAACTCGGTGCCGAGCATGTTGGACCGCCCGTTGTCGAGCAGCACGACATGGTACTCCTCGGGGCCATCCGGGTCCTCCGCCCGCCGCGGGCCCTGGCTGAACGTGGTGTAGACGCTCGCATCCTGCCCGGTGGCCGAGCGGGCGAGGATGCGCAGCACGGTGCCCGCATCCTCCAGCGTCGGCACGATCTTCTCGATCGAGGCCATGACGATGTGGACGCGCGGCAGCGACTGGCTCAGATCGCCATTGCCCTCGTTGGTCACGATGATCGACTGCCCGGTCTCCGCGATCAGCATGTTGGCCCCGGTGATCCCGACCTCGGCCTGGAAGTACTTCTCCCGCAGCACGCCGCGCGCCTCGCGCAGCAGGGTATCGAGGCCCGAGAGGTCGCGGTCGGGCGCCAGATGCGTATGCGCCTTCAGGAACTCTTCGCGGACCTGGGGCACCGTGACATGCACGGCGGGCGCGATGATGTGGCTGGGCGCCTCGTCGCGCAGCTGGATGATGTATTCGCCCAGATCGGTCTCGACCGGCGCGATGCCATGCTCGGCCAGATGCGCGTTTATCCCGCATTCCTCCGAGATCATGGTCTTGCCCTTGTTGACCGTCTTCGCCCCCGCCTTTCGGCAGATGTCGAACACGATGGCCCGCGCGTCCTCCGCCGTCTCGGCCCAGTGGACATGACCGCCCGAGGCCGTGACCTCGCGCTCGTAGGCCTCCAGATAGTCGCCCAGATTGGCGAGGACGTGGTCCTTCAGATCCCGGCCCCGGTCGCGCAGCGCCTCGAACTCGGCCACGCCGATCTTCTCCCGCGCGATGGCCCGCTTGCCGACGAAGCCATTGCGGGCGGAGCGCAGCGCGCTTTGCAGGTTCTCGTTCGCCAGCGCATCGCGGGAGTTCTGCTTGAAACGCGGCGTGGTGGGGGTGTGGAGGGTCATGGGCGCGCCTCGATCGAGACGTCGAGTCCGGCATCGCCGGACAGCCCCCGACCGCCCCCCCGGGCGGGGGCTTCACCCCCACCCGCGGCCGGGGGCCGTCCTCTGTCAGGACGCGGAACGAGGTTCACAGGCAACTTTCCAGTCATCACTCCCCCTCCCCGATCGCGGGCGTGTCGGTCATCCCCGCCAGCACCTCGACCACATGGCGTACCTCGATCCCGCGCCCCTCGCGATGCGCCTTCCCGGCCATGTTCATCAGGCAGCCCAGATCGCCCGCCAGCAGCATCTCCGCCCCCGTGTCGCCCGCGTTGCGAACCTTGTCGCCGACCATGCTGGCGGAGATGTCGGGATATTTCACGCAGAACGTGCCGCCGAAGCCACAGCAGACCTCCGCCTCCTCCATCTCGCGCAGCTGCACCCCGGCCGAGGCGAGCAGCGCGCGCGGCTGCGCCTTCACCCCCAGCGTGCGCAGGCCCGAGCAGCTGTCGTGATAGGTGGCGAGGCGCGGCACCTCAGCCGCGACCGCCTCCACACCCAGCACGTCGACCAGAAACGACGTCACCTCGTGCGTCTTCGCCGCCAGCGCCTCGGCCCGCGCGCGCCAGTCGCCGTCGAGCATCTGGGGATAGTCCTTCACCATCGTCCCCGCGCAGGAGCCCGAGGGCACCACCACTCGCTCGTAGCCCTCGAATGTCTCGATCACCTGTTTCGCGATCGCCGCCGCCGTCGCCCGGTCGCCGGAATTCCAAGCGGGCTGGCCGCAGCAGGTCTGCGCTTCGGGCACCTCGACCGTGCATCCCGCCTCTTCCAGCAGCTTGACGGTGGCGAAGCCGACCGAGGGGCGGAACATGTCCACGAGGCAGGTGACGAACAGGGCGACGCGCATGATTCCTCCGATTGGTCAGATTATCTTACCACGCGACACGCGCCTGCCTAGCGGCAAAAGGTCCGGTACTCGTCCGTCACATCGAGATGCAGGTGATCGGCATGGGCGGCGTTGTAGTTCGGGCCCAGCACGGTGTTGAACGGCCCGCAGGCCCGGCCCGCCGCCTCCTGCAGGATCGTGGTGCCCAGCCAGTCCCGCAGCACGCTGATCCGCCCCCCGTCGGCGAACCCGAAGGCCGAGACATCGACCGCCCGGCCCAGCGCGTGATTGCTGATCCGCCCCGAGGACCGGCCATAGCGGTTGCGGCAGGCATAGCTCGCCACCGTCTCGATCCGGGTCAGCTGCCGTCCGCCATTACGCGCGGCCCGCGCGGCGCCCTCCACCGTCCAGTCGGCGAAGGCGCGGGCGGTGCGGCAGTCCATGACCGGCCCGCCGGTGATCTCGACTCCATCGATGCGAGTGATCCGCACCGGGTCGGCGATGCCGCAGGCCCCGCGATCCACCACCGGCAGCAGGACCTCCCCCTGCAGCCGCGTATCGCCACACAGCCCGCCGCCACCGCCCGCGTCGGCGCGCCGGTCGTCGTTGCCGCCGCAGCCCACCAGGGCCACCAGCGCGATCGCCGCCCACACCCTCATGACACCAGCATCCTCAATCCCCCCGTCACGTCCGCGCGCACGGCCAGCCGCAGGCCCGGCTCGTCCCCCGCCTTCAGCGCGGCGATGATCTTCATGTGATGGTCCACTGCCTTGGTCTGCTGCTGGCGCGCATACATCGCGCGCAGCGTCGGCCCCGATTGCAGCCAGACCGTCTCGGTCAGCGCGAGCATCGCCGGGGCCTGCGCGCGCAGGTAGAGCGTGCGATGAAACTCCATGTTCGCCCGGACATAGCCGGTGCGCGCGCCCTCACTGACCAGCCGCTGGATCTCCGCGTTGATCGCCTGCAACCGCTCGATCAGCGCCATATGCGCGCGCGGCATGGCCCGCGCCGCCAGTTCCGGCTCCAGCAGCGCGCGGATGGCAGCCAGCTCCTCGATCCGCTCGTTGGTCAGCGCGGGCGTCGCGATGCGCCCCGACTTGCTCAGCGTCAGCGCCCCCTCCGCCGCCAGCCGCCGCAAGGCCTCGCGCACCGGCTGCACGCTCACTCCCATCTCGCCCGCGATGCCACGCAGGGTCAGGCTCTGCCCCGGCTCGACCTCGCCGTGCAGGATGCGGTTGCGCAACCGGCGATAGACCCTCTCATGCGCCGGGCCGGGTCCTTCTATGCTGTCCACCACGCTCATGAGGCGACCATCCCGCCCGCCGCGCGCCCGGTCAAGCGTCCGCCCCTTCGGATTGGTGCAAATACTCCCGCCCGAGGCTCCGCGCCCTGCCACTGGACGCCGCCGGGCGGGAATGGTTTGCTGACGCCGCAACCACACCACGGATCCCCCGATGACCGATTTCCGCAAGGACTACGCCTTCACCGCCACCGAGCTGAAGGCCGAAACGCATGACGAGATGTTCTATTCCGGCGCGACCAGCTTCTGCCGCCGCAAATACGTGCGGGAGCTGGACGGCGTCGACGTGGCCGTGGTCGGCGTGCCCTTCGACACCTCCGTCACCAACCGCCCCGGCAGCCGCTTCGGGCCCCGCGCGGTGCGCGCCGCGTCCACAAACCTCGCCTGGGCGCGCGCCTGGCCGTCGAGCTTCGATCCGTTCCAGCGGCTCGCCGTCGGCGACTGGGGCGACATCAATATCGACCCCGGCCACCCGGAGAAGACCCCCGCCCATATCGAGGCGGCGATCAAGCATATCCACGCGGCCGGGGCCAAGACCCTGCTGATCGGCGGCGACCATTTCACCACCTATCCGTCGCTCAAGGCACATGTCGCGCAGCACGGCCCGCTGGCGCTGGTGCAGTTCGACGCACATACCGACACGTGGAAGGATGACGGCACCCGCATCGACCACGGCACCATGTTCTACCACGCGGTCGAGGAGGGGCTGATCGACCCGGCGAAATCCATCCAGGTCGGCATCCGCACCACCAATGACGACCCGCTGGGCATCGAGATCCGCGACGCGATCACCGTCAACGACACGTCCACCGCCGACACCATAGCCGCGATCCGCGACCGGGTGGGCGACGCGCCCTGCTACCTGACCTTCGACATCGACGCGCTCGACCCGTCCTGCGCGCCGGGCACCGGCACGCCGGTCGTCGGGGGCCTGAGCACGCACAAGGCGATGAGCATCCTGCGCGGGCTGCATGGCCTGAACATGGTCGGCTGCGACGTGGTCGAGGTCTCCCCCACCTACGACGTGGGCGAGATCACGGCGCTGGCGGGCGCGACCATTGCGCTCGAAATGCTCTGTCTCTACGCGAGCCGGGCATGAGCCTGCGCGACACGGTGATGGCCCGGATGGGCCAAGGCGACCTGCGCTCGATCGAGCTGGTCTTTCCCGACATGAACGGCGTGCTGCGCGGCAAGCACCTGCCGCCCGACCAGGCGGACAAGCTCTTCGGCGGGGTCAAGCTGCCGCGATCCACCTACAATCTCGACATCCTCTCGGCGGATGTGGACGCGGCGGGCATCGCCATCGACACGGGCGACCCCGACGGCTGCGGGCATTGCGTCGCCTTCGGCCCCGCGCTCTGGGCCGATCACGCCGTCGCCCTGATGACGATGAGCGAGACGGATGGCCGCCCCAATCCCTACGACCCGCGACAGGCGCTCGCCGCCGTCACCGCCCGCTTTGCCGAACGCGGGCTGACCCCCGTGGTCGCGCCGGAGCTGGAGTTCTACCTGATGGACGCCGCCCGCGATCCCGGCGGGCGCGGTCAGCCGCCGATCAGCCCGCTGACCGGCGACCGGCTGGCCGATCCGCAGATCTATCGCCTGAGCGTGCAGGAGCCGTTCCTGCCCATCCTCGACGAGATCCGCGAGGCCGCCATCGCGCTGGGCTGCGCCGCGGACGTGGCGCTGGCCGAATTCGGGCCGGGCCAGTTCGAGATCAACCTGTCGCACACGCCCGACCCGCTCTCCGCCGCCGATCAGGCGATGATGCTGAAACTCGCCATCCGCGGCGTCGCCCGCACGCACGGGATGGAGGCCTGCTTCATGGCCAAGCCCTATGGCGAGCATTCCGGCTCGGGGCTACACTTCCACATCTCGCTGCTCGACGAGAACGGCGAGAACATCTTCGCAGGCGAGGGCGACCGGCCCAATGCAGCCCTCGGCGGGGCCGTCTCGCGACTGGTTGAGGTAATGGGCGCCTCGACGCTCGCCTTCGCGCCGCATCTCAACTCCTACCGCCGACTCGCGCCCGGCACCTACGCGCCGATCATCGCGGCCTGGGGGCTCGACAACCGTGGCGTGGCGCTGCGCGTGCCCGCCACGAAGGGCCCCGCCGCGCGGCTGGAGCATCGCGTGCCCGGCGCCGACGCCAACCCCTACATCGCGCTCGCCCTGATCCTGCAAGGTGTGCTGGAGGGCATCGACGCGCAGGCTGACCCTGGCACCCCCGTCACCGGCGAGGCGACGGTCGAGCATGGGGAGGAGCTGCCGCTGGGCTGGGGCCGCGCGCTCGCCGCCTTCCAGGACGATCCGTTCGTCGCCCGCGCGCTGGGGGAGGAGTTCGCCCGCGTCTACGCGCTAATGAAGGCGCAGGAGATGGACAGCCTGCGCACCCGCGTCACCGACGTGGAATTCGACGTCTACATGCGCAGCGTCTGACAATCGTTAACCTCGATTGCGCCGGTTAACCCCGCAGGGTGACGCGCGCCCGTCGTGAAACGCGCAACTGTCACGCCATCAGAAAAACGATGGAGTGACAGTCATGCTTAAAAATACCACGATCCTCGCAGCCTCCCTGACATTCGCGCTCTCCGCCTGCAGCTTTGGCGGCGGCGGCGGTGGCGGCGGTGGCGGTGGCGGGACCGCAGGCGGCTCGACCGGCGGCAGCACGGGCGGCTC
>NZ_JAWDKL010000036.1:0-26984 GCF_032464675.1 Roseobacter sp. HKCCA0434 | reverse complement strand
CCGGTCTGGGCGGCGGCACGGGCGGTCTCGGCAGCCTCGAGCCGGGTCTCGGCCTCGGCGGCGGTCGCGGTGGTGGCCTCCTGAGCCGTGCGGGCCTCGGTCAGGCGCGTCGCGGCAGCGTCGAGGTCGCGCGTCACCTGCTCCGTGGCTTGAGCCGCCTTGTCCCGCTCGGCCATGGCCTTCGCATGCTGGCTCGCCGCCTCCTGAAGTCGCCGCGCGCTGGCCTGGTGGCGGGCGGCGAGGCGGGCGGCGTCCTCGGCCAGACGATCCAACGTCTCCTCCGCCCCGCGCAGGGACGCGGCGGCCTCGGTCGCCTCGGACTGCGCGGCGGCCAGCACATCCTCGTGCCCTGCCCCGGCCTGTCGCAGCGCCGATTGCTCCCATTCGAGCCGCTCGATGGTCTCGCCCGCGTCGCGGTTGAGCTGGCCCTCCCGCTCCATATCGCGGTTGAGCTGGGCGATATTCTGCTCGAGCCGCTCGATGGCGCGCCGCGCGCGGTGCTCCCGGTCGCGCAGGGCGTCGCGCTCCACCGTCAGGCGTTGTAATACGGCACCCGCGATCGCCTCCTCCTCCCGCAGGGGCGGCAGCGCATCGGCGGCCTCGGCACGGGTGCGGCTGGCGGCTGCGGCCTCCCCTTGCGCGCGGGCGGCGGCGGCGGTGGCCTCGGTCAGCCGTGCCTCGGCCTGCGCCAATGCGGCATCCGCTTCGCGCCAGCGACGATAGAGCAGCAAGGCCTCCGCCTGCCGCAGCTCCTGTGCGATCTCGCGGTAACGCGCGGCCTGCCGGGCCTGCCGCGCGAGGTTGCCGAGCCGCGCGTCGAGCTGGCCGAGCACATCGTCCACCCTCTCCAGATTGGCCGCCGTGGCCTTCAGCTTCAGCTCCGCCTCGTGCCGCCGTTGGTAGAGGCCGGAAATGCCCGCCGCCTCCTCCAGAATTCGCCGCCGCGCCTTGGGCTTGGCGTTGATGAGTTCCGAGATCTGCCCCTGCCGCACCAGCGCAGGCGAGTGCGAGCCGGTGGAGGCATCGGCGAACAGCATCTGCACGTCGCGCGCGCGGGTGTCGTTGCCATTGGTCTTGAAGGCCGACCCGGCGTCGCGCGTGATCCGGCGCACGATCTCGATGCGATCGTTGTCGTTGAAGCCCGCCGGGGCCAACCGCTCGGTATTGTCGAGCGTCAGCGTCACCTCGGCATAGTTCCGGGCGGGGCGCGAGGCGGCCCCGGCGAAGATCACGTCCTCCATCCCCGCGCCGCGCATGGCCGTCGGGCGGTTCTCCCCCATCACCCAGCGCAGCGCTTCGAGCAGGTTGGATTTCCCGCAACCGTTCGGCCCGACCACGCCGGTCAGCCCGTCGGAGATCACCAGCTCCGTCGGGTCGACGAAACTCTTGAAGCCCAGAAGTCTGAGTTTGGTGAACTGCAAGCCGTGCCTCGATTCCGTTTGGCGCGATGGTCCCGCCGGGGGGCATCCGAGTCAAGCGCAACCGCAGGATGTGGGGATCGATAGCGATTCACACCACAACATGCAGAGGGACGATTTGCCCGTTTGTCGCGCCCGTGGCGCGGACTATCTGCGCACCCGGACCAAGAAGGACATATCCCATGACCCATCTCGTCGGCATTTCCGGCTCCCTCCGGCGCGAGTCGAGCAATACCAAGCTGATGCAGGAAGCCGCGCGGCTCTACGCCCCCGACCGATTCACAGAGGCCGACCTGAACCTGCCGCTGGTCAACGAGGACCTGAACCAGGGCGACGGTCCCGAGGCCGTCGTGGCGCTGGCCGAATTGCTGCGCTCGGCCGATGCGCTCATTATCTCGACGCCGGAATACAACAAGATGATCCCCGGCCTGCTGAAGAATGCGCTCGACTGGCTCAGCATCATCCGTGGCGGCAATCCGCTCAACGGAATGCCGACAGCCATCATGTCGAGTGCCGCAGGCAAGGCGGGCGGCGAGCGGTCGCAATACACGCTGCGCCATGCGCTGACCCCGCATCGCGCGCGAGTCGTTCTGGCGCCGGAGGTCACGATCGCGGGCGCGAACGACGCGTTCGACGAGGAGGGGCGGTTGAAGAACCCTAAGAGCACCGAGTTCCTCGAAAAGCTGATGGACGGGCTCAAGGCCGAACAGGCCCTGCTGGCGAAGGCCTAGGGTTCGATCGGCGCATCCGCCTTCAGCCGCGCCATGACGATCTGGCTCTGCACCCGCGCCACGGCCGGGTGCGGCAGCAGCACCTCCTGCACCAGGTCGTTGAGGGCCGCGAGGTCGGCGCAAAAGACGCGCAGCATGTAGTCCGCCTCCCCGGTCAGGGTCCACACGCCGACGATGGCGCCAGTCCGCTCGGTCAGCCGCACGAAATCGCGGGCGTTGTCTCGGCTATGCGCGGCCATCGTGATCTGCACGAAACCCTCGACCGTGGCCCCGATCCGCGCGGCATCCACCGTCGCGCGGTAGCCGGTGACGTAGCCCTCGTCCTCCAGCCGCTGCCGCCTGCGGGCGCATTGCGACGGGCTGAGATGCAGATGCTCGGCCAGTTGCTGGGCGGTCAGCCGAGCGTTCTGCTGGAGCAGGTTCAGGAGGTCACGGTCCTTGTCGTCGAGCATATCGCGCGCCTTTTTGCTGATTCATGCGTCATCCTCGCAGGATATAGCGTTCAGACGCAAAACTTTGCGCGCAAATAGCACCGTAGAGGCCCTAGATTCCCTTCAAAGCCAATTTCAGGAGGATCTCATGGGACCGTTCCCGCACGACGCACCGAAGGCGACCATTTCCGAGAAGAACCCCGCCGGCACCGACGGCTTCGAATTCGTCGAGTTCGCGCATCCCGAGCCGGAGAAGCTCGACGAGCTGTTCCGCAACATGGGCTACGTGCCCGTCGCGCAGCACAAGACGAAGGACATCACGCTCTACCGTCAGGGCGACATCAACTACCTGCTGAACCGTGAGCCCGGCAGCCATGCCGCCCGGTTCATCGAGGATCACGGCCCTTGCGCCCCTGCGATGGCGTGGCGCGTGGTGGATGCCGAGGTGGCGCTGAAGCGGGCGCTCGACACGGGCGCAACCGAATATACCGGCGACGGCAAGAGCATCGACGCGCCCGCCGTCATCGGGATCGGCGGCTCGCTGCTCTATTTCATCGAGGATTACGATGCGGGCCGCTCCCCCTACGATGCCGAGTTCGAGTGGACCGGCGAGCGCGATCCGAAGCCCGAGGGCGTCGGGTTCCACTATCTCGACCACCTGACGCATAACGTCGTGAAGGGGAACATGGACACGTGGTTCAAGTTCTATTGCGACAGCTTCAATTTTCGCGAGATCCGGTTCTTCGACATCGAGGGGAAGTACACGGGGCTGCTGTCGCGCGCGCTGACCTCGCCCTGTGGCAAGATCCGCATCCCGATCAACGAGGACCGGGGCGAGAAGGGGCAGATCGTCGAGTACCTCAAGCGGTACAATGGCGAAGGAATCCAGCACATTGCGGTGGGGTCGGAGGACCTCTATTCCTCCGTCGACCAGATCCACGACAACGGCATCCGCTTCATGCCGCCGCCGCCCGACACCTATTTCGAGATGAGCCACGACAGGGTGAAGGGTCACGACGAGCCCTTGGAAAAGCTGAGGAAACACGGGATCCTGATCGACGGCGAAGGGGTCGTGGATGGCGGAGAGACGCGGATCCTGTTGCAGATCTTCTCGAAGACGGTGATCGGGCCGATCTTCTTCGAGTTCATCCAGCGCAAGGGTGATGACGGCTTCGGCGAGGGCAATTTCAAGGCCCTGTTCGAGAGCATCGAGGCCGACCAGATCGCGCGGGGCGTGGTCGGCGACGACGCGGCCTGAGAGCTCTAACTCTGGGTGGGCGCGGGGGCGTTAACCCTCGCGCCACCGCCGAAAACCGGTGTCTGCCATGCGTATGGCACGCGTATGGCATGCGTATGGCAGTCGGCCCGACACGGGCCGCGCCCGGAAAGGTTAACGCCGCCTCAGAACCGCCGCGCGAGGCTGAGGTTCACGATCGCATCCACCCCCGCGCCCGGCGGCACCAGCGTCAGCCGCATGTCGGTGGTGTCGCGGTAGCGCAGCGCCCCCGACACACCGAGGATCGGGATCACGCCGCCGATATTGGGCAGACCGTACTGATCCTCCAGCACCTCCGACAGGGCGTCGTAGTATGCCGCGCCGACGAAGCCGCCCGCGCGCAGGGAAATGTCCTCGCTCGGGCGCGCGACCTCCGCCGACAGGGAGTAGATCCCGATCGGCGCGACCTCCTCGTAGCTGTTGTAGAACACCCCGAACTCGTAGGCCTGCTCCAGCCCCCAGGGGCCGTCGCTGCGCCAGCCGATCCCGAGGCCGGGGTTGAAGTTGTTGAGCGTGTCATCCCCGAAATGCTCGGACCCGACGAAGAGGGTGAGGTAACGCTCCTGCGCCATGAGCGGGCTGGCGAGCGTCAGTGCGAGGAGGAGGGCGAGGCGCATGGTGGGGTCTCCGGCTGGTTGCCGGGAGGTTAGCGGAGGGATGCGGTGAGGGCGAGGATTAGGATGGCCCGGCACCTGCGAAGCGCTTGCGCGCCGATCAGGCGTGCATAGGTCATCTTCAGCCGGATGCCGGGGATGCTGTGCCGATGAAACTCCTAGCCCGTATCGGCGCGATCGCGCTTGTCGTCCTTGCGATCATGGTCGTGCCGCACATCCACAAGTACGTCGTTCCCCTGAACACCGAGATCGCGGCCACCCTGCAGGGCCTCGGGAGCGACGAAGTCTCGACCCGGACGATCGACTGCCTGAACGGGATGACGGAAAATCGTGGATGGTGGCATCTCGACGATGCGGATGATCTGCGAGCCCATGATGCCGGTCTCGTGGACTGGGACAGGTCCCAATCGGCCATCATCGGCCGGGTCGGGTGGCACGCCGCCTGGGTTGCCATCATCGCCATAGAGGACGATCGAGCCGTCGCCTTCGATCTGCATGGCGATGGCAGCGAAGCCTTTCGACCGCTGTTCCGCACGGACCTGCCCGGCGCGATCGTCGTATCGCTCAAACGATGCGGAGTCGCATATGGCGGGACCTATCATCATCCGGATATGCCGGATTGGTACGGGTGAGGCGCGAGGGCGATGGTTCTGGCGCGTGTCGGGTCGAGGCTCGTGCTTTCGCAGGAACGGCGGTTTGCGGGAGAGTAGGCCGGGCAGTGCCCGACCGCGGGTTGGCGTTGCAACCGGTGGTGGGGAGCACTTTATGGCAGCCAAGTCCGTGGGACGGTCGTTTGACTATCCAAACTCACAAAAGCGCCCGCACACCTTTGGGTGGCGCGCCTCCGGCGCGACGGGCGGTCGGGCACTGCCCGGCGGCTTTGGCTTGATTGCAGCATTGGCCACACTCGGCCTTCCCCGCTCTTGTCGCTAAAAAAGCTGTATCGGTTGGACGAAGCGCGCGATAATATCGAGCGATAGCATTTGACCTTGCAGAGAGCTAAAGATGTCTTCGTTCAGATTTTTTGGTTACTGGATACCCGTGAGCGACGAAGAAAGCGCGATGGAGGCTATCAAAATGGCGGGCCTACCTATTCTCGTTATTGGTGCGAACGCTGCTTTACTTGCATTGAACTCGATCGCTGAACAAACCTCGAATTACATAGTGGCAAAACTGTCCGCGTTGATAGCAGTTCTATTGTTCATCCTAGCCTTTCGGGTGCGCAGCGGCCATGCAGCATGGGTGCCTTTCGCACTAATATTGTTTGTCGGTTTTCTAGTGACGAATATTTCTGCGACCTACATGAATGCAATGACCTACGGAGCATTTTCGAGCTTCAATGGGTACATCCTTCTCGGTTGGATCGTGCCCCTGATCTGCCTGCTTCTCGCCTTCAGCGGCCTCAAAGGATGGCTCTGGATGCGGGCGAACGGCATGAAGATCTCGTTCTAGCAGACAGTTACCAGCGCTCAGAGTTCAAGCAAAAAAGCCCGCCATCTCTGGCGGGCTTTTTCCTTTCCAACAGGTCTGGTCGCCTTACAGCGTCCGTTCGACCTCTTCGGTTTCGAAGATCTCGATGACGTCGCCTTCGCGGATGTCTTCGTAATTCTCGAAGGCCATGCCGCATTCCTGGCCGGACTGGACTTCCTTGACCTCGTCCTTGAAGCGCTTGAGCGTCTTCAGCGTGCCTTCGTGGATCACCACGTTGTCGCGCAGCAGGCGGACGCCGGCGGAGCGGCGGGCGACGCCTTCGGTGACGACACAGCCCGCGACCTTGCCCACGTTGGAGACCTTGAAGACCTCCTTGATCGAGGCGTAGCCGATGAAGGTCTCGCGCACTTCGGCGGAGAGGAGGCCCGAGGCCGCCGCCTTCACGTCATCCACCAGATCGTAGATGATCGAGTAGTAGCGGATCTCCAGCCCCTTCTGGTTGGCGCTTTCGCGCGCGGGGGCGTTGGCGCGGACGTTGAAGCCGATGATCGGCGCGCCCGAAGCCTCGGCCAGGGTCACGTCGCTCTCGGTGATGGCGCCGACGCCGGAGTGGAGCACGCGGACGCGCACCTCCTCGTTGCCGATCTTCTCCATCGCCTGCACGATCGCCTCGGCGGAGCCCTGCACGTCGGCCTTCACCACGATGGGCAGCTCGGCCACGTTCTCGTCCGCCTTGGCCTTGGCCAGAAGCTGGTCGAGCGTGGTCGCGGCCCCGGCGGCGGCGCGCTTGTCCTTGGCGAGCTGCTGGCGGTACTCGGCGATCTCGCGCGCGCGGCCCTCGTCGGGGACCACGTTCAGGACGTCGCCTGCCTCGGGCGTGCCGTTGAGGCCCAGGACCTCGACCGGAACCGACGGACCGGCTTCCTCGACCCGCTCACCCTGGTCGTTGATGAGCGCGCGGACCTTGCCCCACTGCTCGCCCACGACGAAGATGTCGCCGCGCTTGAGCGTGCCGTTCTGCACGAGGACGGTGGCGACGGGGCCGCGGCCCACGTCGAGCTGCGCCTCGATCACCGCACCGTCGGCGGCGCGGTCGGGGTTGGCCTTGAGCTCCAGCAGCTCGGCCTGAAGGGCGATGTTCTCGATCAGCGTGTCGAGGCCCTGGCCGGTGACGGCGGAGACCTCCACGTCGAGCACGTCGCCCGACATGGCCTCCACCACGATCTCATGCTGCAGGAGCTGCGTGCGCACCTTCTGCGGATCGGCGCCGGGGCGGTCGATCTTGTTGATCGCGACGATCATCGGCACGCCCGCCGCCTTGGCATGGTGGATCGCCTCGACGGTCTGGGGCATGACGGAATCGTCCGCCGCGACGACGAGGATGACGATGTCCGTCACCTGCGCGCCGCGCGCCCGCATCGACGTGAAGGCCGCGTGGCCCGGCGTGTCGAGGAAGGTCAGCTTGGTCCCGTCCTCGGTGTTGATCTGGTAGGCGCCGATATGCTGCGTGATGCCGCCCGCCTCGCCCGAGACCACGTTGGTTTTGCGGATCGCGTCGAGCAGCGAGGTCTTGCCGTGGTCGACATGGCCCATGATCGTGATGACGGGCGCGCGGGCCTTGAGGTCCTCCGCCTTGTCCTCGACCGTGGTGATGACGTCCTCGACATCGGCGTCGGAGACGCGGACGACCTTGTGGCCGAACTCCTCGACGATCAGCTCCGCCGTGTCGGCGTCGATGGTCTGGTTCTGGGTGGCCATGATGCCGTTCTGCATCAGCGCCTTCACCACGGAGGCCACGCGCTCGGCCATGCGGTTGGCGAGCTCGGAGACCATGATGGCCTCGGGCACCTTCACGTCGCGCACGACCTTCTCGCGCGGTTCGTTGGAGCCGCCGCCCTTGCGCATCTGGCGTTCCTGGCGACGGCGCATCGCGGCCATCGACTTCTGACGCCCGCCCTCGCCGAGGGCTTGGTTGATGGTGAGCTTGCCCGAACGGCGCTTGTCGCCGCCGGTGCGGCCCTTGCTCTCACGCTCCTGCCGGCGGTCGTCGCGCTTGGGCGCGGAACCGGGGGCGGAGCGGCGCGGGCCGTCCATCTCGCCCGGAGGCGCGGGTGCGTCGGCGGGGGAGACGACGTTCTCCTCCTTCTTGCCGCGCGGCTTGTTGCGGGCGCGGGCTTCCTCGTCGGCCTTGCGCTTGGCCTCCTCGGCCTCCTGCATCGCCTTCGCCTCGGCCTCGGCCTTGGCGCGTTCGGCGGCCTCGGCCTCCTCGCGCTCGCGCTCTTCCTTCTCGTTGCGCAGGCGGTCGAGCTCGGCCTTGCGGCGTTCCTCGGCTTCCTTCTCCTTGGCGATCCGCTCGGCCTCGGAGGCCTTGGCGGCCATCAGCGCCTTGCGCCGACGTTCGATCTCGCTGTCGGAGACGGCCGCGCCGCCCTTGCCGCCCTGTGCCGACCGCACCTTGGCGGCATTGGCACCGGCGGTGGCCGCCGTACCGGGCTTGGGCACCACGACACGCTTGCGCTTCTTCTCCACGACGACGGAATTGGACCGCCCGCGGGAGAAGCTCTGCCGGACGCGGCTCGTCTCGGTTCCGCCGCTGCGGTTACCGGGGGTGCGTCCCTTGCCGTCGTTGCCGTTATTGTCGCTCATGCTTACCCTGACCTTCTCGTCGAGGCCCCTGCCCCGTCGTCCAATTTCTCACGTCCCGTCGCGCGTCTCGCGGCGGATGCCTCATTCAACACCTTCGGGGCCCCGCGCTCCGGCTTCGACCTGGCGAAGACCGGAAAGCCGCGACGCCTCCCGAAGGACATTCTGTGTGACACCGCCCGCGTCCAGCGCGGCATGTATCACATTATCACGCCGGAATGCCAAACCCAATTCGTGCCCGGAAAGACAGGAAATAACGGGGGCGTCCCCGGCCATCGGGCGAAGCTTGGCGCGTTGCGCCGCAGAGCCGTCCGAAGCCTCGATCAGTGCGGCGACGGGGCCGGATTTTAGCCGGGCGCGCACCGTGTCATAACCCATATGGGCAAGCCCGGCCTTCCTGGCAAGGGCCAGCATGTCCTGCAGCCGCCGCGCCAGCGCCGCCTCGACCAGATCGGGCAGGTCGTCCGGTGCCGCGACCTGACGTTTCGCAGCACGCGAAAACAACTTCTTCTTCACCGCGAGCGCGATCGCCGCGCGGTCCGCGCTGACCCACATGCCGCGGCCCGGCGCCTTGCCCGCCACATCGGGCAAGACGGTATCGTCCGGCCCCGCCACGAAGCGGACAAGCGGCGCCACGGGGCCCGAGAGCCCCGTGGCGATGCAGCGGCGTTCCGGCTCGCTGCGGTCCTTGATGCGTCCGCCCCGGCTCATCGGGTTCCCGACATCGAGGGCTGGATCAGCCCTCGACCTCCTCGGTCGCGTCGTCGCCCTCGCCGTCGGCTTCCTCGCCGGCCTGCTGGGCCATCAGCTCCTCGGGCGTGATGTAGCCGAGGAGGACGCGTGCGGTCAGCACCAGTTCGCGCGCTTCCTCCAAGCTGACGTCGAACTGTTCGAGCAGGCCGTCATCCTTGACGCGCTTGCCGTCGATGGTGGTGTAGCCGCCCGCCAGCTCCCAGTCGGCGCATTGGGCGAAGTCCTCGAGCGTCTTGATGTCGTCCTCGGCCAGCGCGACGATCATCTGCGGGGTCAGTCCCTCGAACTCGAAGAGGCTGTCCTCGACGCCCATCTCGCGGGCCTTCTCGGTCGCGGCGGCGTTGATGGCGTCGAGCGCCTCGCGCGCGCGGGCCTGAAGCTCCTCCGCCGTTTCCTCGTCGAAGCCGTCGATGACGGTCAGCTCGTCCAGTTCCACGTAGGCGACTTCCTCCAGCGAGGTGAAGCCTTCGGAGACCAGCAGCTGCGCGACCATCTCGTCGGCGTCGAGCGCCTCCATGAAGAGGCCCGAGCGTTCGGCGAATTCGGCCTGGCGGCGCTCGCTCTCCTCGGCCTCGGTCATGATGTCGATGTCCCAGCCGGTCAGCTGCGAGGCGAGGCGCACGTTCTGGCCGCGACGGCCGATGGCCAGCGACAGCTGCTCGTCGGGCACGACGACCTCGATGCGGCCCGCATCCTCGTCCATCACGACCTTGGCCACCTCGGCGGGCTGCAGCGCGTTGACGAGGAAGGTCGCGGCGTCGTCTTGCCAGGGGATGATGTCGATCTTCTCGCCGTTGAGCTCGTTGACGACGGCCTGCACGCGGCTGCCGCGCATCCCGACGCAGGCCCCGACCGGATCGACGCCCGAATCGTAGGAGATGACGCCGATCTTGGCGCGGCTGCCCGGATCGCGGGCCACGGCCTTGATCTCGATGACGCCGTCGTAGATCTCGGGCACTTCCATCTTGAAGAGCTCGGCCATGAATTCGGGCGCGGTGCGAGACAGGAAGATCTGCGGGCCGCGCTGTTCGAGCCGCACGTCCTTGATATAGGCGCGGATGCGGTCGCCGTTGCGGAACGCCTCGCGCTGGATCAACTGATCGCGGCGCAGGATCGCCTCGCCCCGGCCCACGTCGACGATGACGTTGCCGTATTCGGTCCGCTTGACCAGGCCGTTGATGATGGTGCCCTTGCGGTCCTTGAATTCCTCGTATTGACGCTCACGCTCCGCCTCGCGGACGCGCTGCATGATGACCTGCTTGGCCGACTGCGCCCCGATGCGGGAGAAGTCCATCGGCGGCAGCGGGTCGGTCAGCTCGTCGCCGATCTGGGCGTCGGCCTTGATCTCGCGCGCATCGTCGAGGTCGAGCTCGGTGAAGTGGTCCTCGACCTCCTCGACCACGGTGCGCACGCGGGTCATCTCAAGATCGCCCGACTTGCGGTCGATATGGGCGCGGATGTCGTAATCGGCGCCGTAGCGGGCCTTCGCCGCCTTGGAGTAGCTTTCCTCCAGCGCCTCGATGACGAGGCCGGGGTCGATCATCTTCTCCCGCGCGACCGCGTCGGCGATCTGGAGCAGTTCCAGCTTGTTCGCAGCAACCGTTGCCATTGTCCTTACTCCTCCTCGGTCGAGGCATCTTCCTCGATGATTTCGTCGAAGCCTTCCAGCCGTGTCTCGCGCGCGCGCAGGCTCTCGGCCACCAGTTCGTCCGTCAGCACCAGCTTGGCATCGGCCAGCCAGTCGAATTGCAGGCCCACGATGCCCTCGGCGATCTCGATCAGGACCTCGCCGCCCTCGACGCCCTGGAGCGTACCGGAAAAGCGGCGGCGGTTGTCGATCAGCTCCACCGTCTCGATCTTTGCCTCGTAGCCCGCGTAGCGCTCGAAATCCTTCAGCCGCGTCAGCGGACGGTCGATGCCGGGGGAGGAGACTTCGAGCGCGTATTCGCTCTCGATCGGGTCCTCGACGTCCAGCAGGGCGGAGACGGTGTTGGAGATCTCGGCGCAGTCGTCGACCTCGATCCCGCCCTCGGGCTTCTCGGCCATGATCTGCACCACCTTGGTCTTGCCGCCCATGAAGCGCACGCGCACGATCTCGAAGCCCATCGCCTCGACCGACGGGGCGATGATGTCGTAGATGCGCCGGTCCATCGCGGCCTTTGCGATCAGGTCTGACATGCACTCTCCAGCAAATTCGGGCACAAAAAAACGGGCCAGCGGCCCGTTCGCGTCGTTTCGGTGAGGTCGGGGGTGGAGGCCGACCGTCGCTGTTGGAGGAGCATATAGCCGAGGGCGCCGCGCGATACAAGGCCCGTGCGATCCGTGGCATCTTGGCACCCCGCCGCTGAAACCGGGCGGCGCGGCGCTAGAACGTGCCTCATGCCGACCACGACCTTTGAAGAATCCCTGTTCGAACGCCTCGTCGAGGATCCCGACGCCCCGACCGACCTGTCGGAGGCGCAAGAGACGCGCGAGCCCGCCAACTTCTTCCGCCACGCGGGCAGCCTCGCGATGACGAAGCTCGCCGACGGGCTGATCGATCCGAAGCTGGTGCTGTCCTGGCTGATGACGGCGCTGGGGGCCCCTGCCGCGCTGACCGGGCTGCTGGTGCCGATCCGGGAGGCGGGGGCGCTGCTGCCGCAGCTGTTCACCGCGTCGGCCATCCACGGGATGAAACGGCGCAAATGGGCCTGGGCGGGCGGCAGCCTGGTGCAGGGACTGGCCGCGGGGGCGATCGCGCTGGCGGCGCTGACGCTGGAGGGCGCGACGGCGGGCGTCGCGATCTGCGCGGCGCTGGCGGTGCTGGCGCTGGCGCGGTCGGTCTGCTCGGTCTCCTACAAGGACGTGCTGGGCCGCACGGTCGGCAAGGCGCGGCGCGGCACGGTGACGGGCACGGCAAGCTCGGTCGGCGCGGGCGGCGTGATCCTGTTCGCGCTGCTGCTGATGCTGGGCGCCGGGGAGCGGATGGTGCTGGTGACGGGTGCGATCATCCTCGCCGCGGGATTGTGGATCGCGGCCTCGCTGCTGTTCTCGACCCTGTGGGAGGAGGCGAACCCCGGCGACGACGAACGGCAAAGCCTGCGCGCGCAACTGTCATTGCTGCGCGAGGATGCGCAGCTCGTCCGGTTCATCGTCACGCGCGGGTTGCTGACGGCGACGGCGCTGGCGCCGCCCTTTCTCGTGATCCTCGCCTCGGAGGGCGGGTCGGACGCGCTCGGCACGCTGGGCGCGCTGGTGCTCGCGTCGGCGCTGGCATCGCTCGTGTCCTCCTATGTCTGGGGGCGATTGGCCGACAGATCGTCGCGCAAGGTGCTGATCCGCGCCGGGCTGGCCGGGGCGGGCGCGCTGGCGCTGGCCGTCGCGCTGTCGGTGGCGGGGCTGTTCGGCAACGCGCTGGCCGCGCCGGGCGTGCTGTTCCTGCTGATGATCGCCTATCACGGCGTGCGGCAGGGCCGCTCGACCTATCTCGTCGACATGGCGCCCGAGGATCGGCGCGCGGATTACGCCGCCGTCTCGAACACGGTGATCGGATTGATCCTGCTGGCCTCGGGCGCGTTCGGCGCGCTCGCCTCGCTGGCGGGGGTGGAGGTCACGCTGGCCGCCTTCGCCGCGATGTGCGCGGGCGCGGCCTGGGTCGGCATCGGACTTGAGGAAGTGGAAGGAGACACGACATGAGCGACAAGAGCCGGGACGAGATCTGGGACGAGTGGCGGGACCTGGTCAACATGGCCCCCAAGGAGCTGGAGGAGTTCCTGGAGACCGAGGAGAGCAAATCCGTGGGCGACAGCGACGGCGGCGAGAGCACGGGCCACAAGTCCGGCCGCCGGATCGTGAAGATCAAGCGCACCAACAAGGACGACATCACCGACGACCAGTGGGACCACATGGCCAAGGTCGTCGGCTACATCAAGCGACACAAGAGCCAGGGCGGTCCCAAGGACGACGTTGAGCATTCCGACTGGCGCTACAGCCTGATGAACTGGGGCCACGACCCGCTGAAGGACGACTGAGGCGGGTCAGAGCAGCAGGGCCGAGCCGAGCCCGAGGAACAAGAGGAACCCGACCACGTCCGTGACGGTCGTGACGAAGGTGCCGGAGGCCAGCGCGGGGTCCGCCCCCGCGCGGCCCAGCCCGATGGGAATCAGGATGCCCGCAAGCCCCGCCACCGCGAGGTTGCCCACCATCGCGATGGCGAGCACCACGCCCAGCATCACCGAGCCGAACCAGATATAGCCGAC
The DNA here is from genome assembly GCF_032464675.1 of Roseobacter sp. HKCCA0434. Lineage (NCBI taxonomy): Bacteria > Pseudomonadati > Pseudomonadota > Alphaproteobacteria > Rhodobacterales > Roseobacteraceae > Roseobacter > Roseobacter sp. HKCCA0434. The sequence goes on along the minus strand of NZ_JAWDKL010000036.1, from coordinate 13,449 downwards.
GATGGCCATGATGAGCGCGAAGGCGAGGCCGTTGAGCGTGCCCGCCACCAGCTCGCGCCGCACGACCCGCATGGCGTTCGATCCGGTCAGGTCGCGAGTCGCCAGCGCGCGCACCGCGACGGTCAGGGTCTGCGTCGCGGCGTTGCCGCCCATGCTCGCCACGATGGGCATGAGCACGGCGAGCGCCACCACCGCCTCGATGGTCGAGGAAAACAGCGAGATGACGATGGAGGCCGCGATGGCGGTGCCGAGATTGACCAGCAGCCAGGGGAAGCGCTGCTTGACGATCTCCATCGTGCTGTCGGAGATCTCCTCGTCGCCGACACCGGCGAGCAGGCGCATGTCCTCCTCGGCCTCGTCTTCCAGCACGTCCATCGCGTCGTCGATGGTGATGATGCCGACGAGCCGCCCGTCCTCGTTCACCACGGGGGCCTGGATCATGTGGTACTGGTTGAAGGCGTAGGCCACGTCCTCCTGCCGCTGGTCGACGGGGATGGTGCGCAGGTCCTTTTCCATCAGGTGTTCGAGGCGGATGCCGCGCGGGTGGGCCATGACCTTGCCCAAGCGCACCTCACCGATGGGGCGCATGGCGGGATCGACGATGATGATGTCGTAGAACTGTTCGGGCAGGTCGTCGGAGGCGCGCATGAAGTCGATCACGTCGCCCACGGTCCAGTGCGCGGGGGCCGTCACCATGTCGCGCTGCATCAGGCGACCGGCGGAGTATTCGGGATAGGTCAGCGATTGCTCGACCGCGACCCGGTCCGCGTCGTCGAGCTGGTCGAGCAGCTCGTCCTTCTGTGCGTCGTCGAGATCCTCGACCAGGTAGACCATGTCGTCGGTGTCGAGTTCGGAGACCGCAGCGCCCAGCTGCTCGGCACTCAGCGTCTCCAGCACGTCGTCGCGGGCGCCGGCCTCCAGCTCCGCCAGCACGTCCGAGGAGATGTCCGAGCCCCACATACTCACCAGCGCGATCCGCTCGGACGTGTCGATCTGTTCGAGCAAGTCCGCCACGTCGGCGGGGTGCATGTTGGCGAGGTAGCCGAGCAGCGCGTCGCGGTCGTCCTCCGCGACGGCGCGCAGGACCGAGTCGACCAGATCGGCGTTCAGGGCATAGACATCCTCGTCCTGCGGGGACGTCTCGAGTGCGGGTTCGGCCATGGGGGCCCTCCGGTCGGCGGCAAGCTGCGTATCTGGGTCTCGTCTTAGTACGCGCATGCAGCACGTACAGGCCGTGCGGACTTTAATCGGACCCGGATGAGCCTATTTTCATTGGGATCGGCTTTGCAGGAGAGAACGGGATGGTCACGGATGATGGCGGCGCGGGCGCGCGCAACGCACGCGAGCTGCGCGGCCATGTGAGCTGGCTCGACACGTTCACCCCGCTGGCGCTGGGGGTGCTGGCGGTGGCGTCGGGGATCTACACCTATCTCGGCGTCTCGGGCCTCCTGGAGCAGACGGGCGCGATGTCGATCTTCGCGGCGATGGCCTATTCCATCGCGGTGTCGGTCGGGATCTTCGTGTTCTGGTCCTACATCCTGCGCATCCTGCCGGGCATGACGCGGGCGGGCGGGCGGATCGGCATGGCGCTCGCCACAATCGTGGGCAGCCTCGCCATCGTCGCGATGTCGTCCTGGCTGAACGCGGCGGCTCTGGCCGGATCGGCGGCGGTGGAGCAGCACCTCGCCGTTACCGTGCAGGACTACCAGGGCGCGCTGGAACGGGCGAACGGCAATGCGCAGGCCGCGCAGGGCCTGTCGCGCGACGTGGCCCGCGCCCGCGACGGGTTCGAGGCGCTCAGCCAGCAGGAGGCGTCCGGCGACCTGTCGGGCGTCGGCGGTCAGGGCGCGGTCTATCGTCTGCTGACGCAGAAATCGGACGAGCTGACGCAGCTGGAAACGCTGATCGAGACGCAGTCGCCGCAGATCGACGCGGCCTTCCAGCAGGGCAACGAGATCCTGAGCCGGATGCGCGAGCTGATCGTCGCACCCGGCCCGGTGGAACAGCGCTCGGTCGCCTTCGCCGAGCAGTCCGTGCGCCTTGCGGGCGTCATCACCGAGCTGCGCCAGCTCAGCGTCGCGCCGTTGGTGGAGCGGGCGGCGAACGACCTGTCGGCCTCGGTCGTGCTGCCCGAGCTCGACCGCTCCTCCGAGGTGCGCACGGCGCAGAACGCCACGATCACCTCCGTGTTGCAGGCGCTGGAGACGCGGGGCGAGACGCTGGGCGCGGCCGCGCGCGACGTGCAGTCGTTGCCGCAGCCGGAGGAGACCACCTACAACCCGATCTCCACCGCCGATGCGGTGATCCGCTACGCGGGCAATTTCGTGCCGAGCTGGGCCGGGGCCATCGCCATCGACCTGCTGCCCGCGGTGCTGGTGCTGATCCTCGCCGTCACGCAGGCGGCGATCCGGGCGGGCGAAAGCTCGGGCGATCCGGCGCGCAGCATGACGCTCGACGATCTGGAGGCGGCGATGCGCGCGCTCGACCGGATCGAAGGGGCGCGCCCGCGCGAGACGACGGCGGCCACGCCCGCCCCGGCCCCGATCCGCAAGGTCGGCGACTGAGATGGGCCTGATCGCCACGGCCAACCGCGTGCCGCTGCCGCGCGTGCTGGGGCTGGTGCTGATGGGCCAGCTCGGCATCGCGGGCTATCTGCTCTATGCCGATGCGCGCGACTGGTATTACGGGCCCCGCGGCGGCGAGGTCTCCCCCACCATCACCGAACCGGCCAGCCCCGGCGATCAGCGGCGGCGCTATCTTCCCACGACCGTGCCCTCGCGCGAGGGGCGTCCGGGCGGGCCGGTGCGCCTGCCCACGACGATGGAGGACATGGCCTTCACCTTCGAGGACACGGCGGAGCATGGCCGCGTGATGCTGATGTCGGGCTTCATCGCGCCCGGCACCTCGGACCGGTTCGAGGCGGCGCTGGACGGGGAGGAGATCGACACGATCGCGCTGCACTCCCCCGGCGGGGTGGTGCAGGAGGCGCTGCGCATGGGCAAGCTGGTGCGCGAAGCCGAATACGACACGCTGCTGACGCCGGATGCGGCTTGCGCCTCGGCCTGTCCGCTGATCCTGTTCGGGGGCGTGGAGCGGACGGTCAGCCGTGCGGCCTGGGTGGGCATGCACCAGGCGTCCTTCATGGAGGGGCAGAGTTTCCTCACCGGGGCCGAGGCCGCGCGGCAGATCCAGGCGCTGCAGGGGCAGATCCTCGACCACACGGCGGAGATGGGCGTCGACCCGCGCGTGCAGTCCCACGCGCTCCAGACCCCGCCCGAGGAGGTCTATTACCTGCTGCCCGAGGAGGTCGAGGAATACGGTGTCGCGACGGTGCTGACGGAGTAAGCCCGATCAGACCACGAAGATGATGATCAGGATGATGATCGCGGCGACGGTGGTGATCGAGACATATTTGTTCATGGGGCCCTCCTGCGGCTGGAAGGCGAGATAGGATCGGCGATGCGCGCGACCAGAGGGTGGGTCGCCTCCGGCGGGAGTATTTCGGCCAATCCGAAAGAGCCCTTCTGCTTCGAGCCAAATATCCTCGCCCGCCCAGCCGGCTTTGCCGCGCGCGAACGCGGCGGGGCGAAACCGCGTCCCCCGCGATGGCGTCGCTTCCCCCGCGCGCGCAACTGCGCTAAGGCCCGCGCCATGACACAGAACCCGCCTTCCCTTCGCCCCGACCTCGCGCCCGCGCCGCGCATCGGCGACGACGCGCGCCCCGGACAGCCGCGCATCGGCATGGTCTCGCTCGGCTGTCCCAAGGCGCTGGTCGACAGCGAGCGCATCCTGACGCGGCTGCGGGCCGAGGGCTATGCCATCACCGGCGACTATGCCGGGGCCGACAGCGTAATCGTGAACACCTGCGGCTTCCTCGACAGTGCCAAGGCCGAGAGCCTCGACGCGATCGGCGAGGCGCTGCGCGAGAACGGCAAGGTGATCGTGACCGGGTGTCTGGGGGCCGAGGAGGACTATATCCGCGGCACGCATCCCAGCGTATTGGCCGTGACCGGCCCGCATCAATACGAGCAGGTGCTCGACGCCGTGCATGCCGCCGTGCCGCCTTCTCCCGATCCGTTCATCGACCTGATGCCGCCCGCGGGGCTGAAGCTGACGCCGCGGCATTTCGCCTATCTGAAGATCTCGGAAGGCTGCAATCACAAGTGCCGGTTCTGCATCATCCCCGACATGCGCGGGCGGCTGGTGTCGCGCCCGGCCCACGCGGTGCTGCGCGAGGCGGAGAAGCTGGTGGAGAGCGGGGTGAAGGAGATCCTCGTGATCTCGCAGGACACCTCCGCCTATGGGGTCGATCGGAAGCACGATCTACATCCTTGGAAGGGCGGCGAGGTGCGCACGCATATGACGGATCTGGCGCGCGAGATGGGCAAGCTGGGGGCCTGGGTGCGGCTGCACTATGTCTACCCCTATCCGCATGTCGATGCGCTGATCCCTCAGATGGGCGGCGACAGCGGCGTGCTGCCCTATCTCGACATCCCGTTCCAGCACTCGCATCCGGATGTGCTCAAGCGCATGGCCCGGCCTGCCGCATCCTCGAAGACGCTGGAGCGGATCGCGGCCTGGCGGAGCATCAACCCCGAGATCGTGCTGCGCTCCACCTTCATCGTCGGCTATCCGGGCGAGACCGAGGCCGAGTTCCAGCATCTTCTGGACTGGATGGAGGAGGCGCGGCTCGACCGGGTGGGGGCGTTCAAATACGAGAACGTCGCGGGGGCGCGCTCCAACGCCCTGCCCGACCATGTGCCCGAGGACGTGAAGGAGGAGCGCTATGCCCGCTTCATGGAGGTGGCCCAGCGCATCAGTGCAGAGAAGCTGGCGGCCAAGGTCGGAACGACGCTCGACGTGATCGTGGACGAGGTGGACGGCGAGGGCGCGGTCTGCCGGACCAAGGCCGACGCGCCGGAGATCGACGGCAACCTGTTCATCGACGAGGGGTTCGAGGGGCTGGCGCCGGGCGATATCCTGCCGGTCACTGTGGACGAGGCCAGCGAATACGATCTGTGGGGCACGCGCGCGTGATCCGGGCGGGCCGTCCCGAGGATCTGCCCGCCATCGCGGCGCTGCACGATGCGAGCTGGCAGGAGGTCTATCGCGGGTTGCTGCCGGAGGACTATCTCGGGAGCGGAGCGCGGGACCTGCTGGCGCACAAGTGGGCGACGATGCCCGAGGCCGCGCTGTTCGTGGCGGAGAGCGGCGGAGGGCTCGACGGGTTCATCGCGGTGGAGAACGGCGATGCGGCCTATGTCGACGCGCTGCATGTCGCGGCCGGGGCGCGCGGCACCGGGCTGGGCCGGGCGCTGCTGGCGCGCGCCGCGCGGCAGGCGCGGGATTGGGGGTGTGCCGGTCTGTGGCTGACCCTGCTGGCCGGGAACGACCCGGCCGATCGGTTCTATCGCGCCTTGGGCGCCGTCGAGACCTGGCGCGGGCCGGATCCGGACTTCCCGGTGCCGGTGGAGGCGATCCGGCTCGACTGGTCGGACCTTTCGCGGCTGATCGAAGCGGGCTAGGCTCACCTTCATGTTTACCTCCGAACACGAATTCGACGCGACGGTCGTCACCCTGATCGACGAGGACGAGGCGGTCGAGGATGTCACGATCACCCTGTTCGACGACGGCGCGCGGCTGGAACAGCTCGACCCTCGAACGGGGCGGGTGCAGGTGATCGCGCTGACCACGGCGCAGCTGCGCGACCTCGCGGCGGCGCTCGACCTGCCCGAAGGCAGCTACCGCCGCGCCGAGGACTGATGGGCAGCCTGAAAATCGGGCTGATCGCGTATTGTGCCTACGTGGTGGGTGGGGTGTCGGGGTGGTGGATCTTCAGCATTTTCGACCCGTTTGAGGGCGACGACTACCTGACGGGCGGCGATCCCACGGCAGAACTGATCCTCGTCATCTTCGCCGTCGTGTTCGGCTCGATCATGACGCTCACCGTCGTCTCCTATTTCCTGCTTCCGAGCATCTGTCGGCGCATCACGCGATCGGACCGCATGGCAATGCTGGTCTATTTCGCACTCATCCAAGCACACGGTTTTGCGATACTGGTGCTTTCCACGTTCGATACGGGCGCGATATTCATCTTCTCCACCATCACCGCACTCAACCTCTGGCTGCTCGTCACCTTCCTCAGGCGGCCCGATCTGCATCGGGACCCGCCGATGCAGAATTTCGAGGAGGTGTTTTGAACACCATCGTGCCATCGTCGATGGGCGCGCGGCCGAATTCGTAACGGTCCTTGAGGTAGTTCTGGTGGATGCGCCAGGGCCGCCGGTCGCCTTGCAGCGGCAGTTGCCCGCGCGCCCGCTCGATATACCCGGCGGTCAGCGGCACGGCAGGTTCGCGTTTCAGATCGGGCGGCGGGACGGGGCGGGCGGAGGTCGCGCCGCGCGCGTCCATCGCGTCGGCGAGGCGGATGGCCCAGCGCGCGATCAGCTCGCATTTCAGGGTCCAGCTCGCATTGGTGTAGCCGAACATCTGCACCAGGTTCGGGACGTTGGACAGCATCGCGCCCTTGTAGCTGGTCAGCTCCGCCAGCTCCTGCGCCTCCCCGTCGAGGCGGATGGCGGCGCCGCCGCCGATCTTGAGCTTCAGGCCGGTGGCGACGACGATGATGTCGGCCTCGATCGTGTCGCCCTCGGCCATTTCGACGCCTCGGGGCGTGAAGCGGGCGATGGCACCGGTGCGCACGCTCGCGTCCCCCGCGGCGAGCGTGTCGAAGATGTCGCCATCGGGCGCGAGGCACAGGCGCTGGTCCCACGGGCGGTAGGGGGCATGAAAATGCTCCGCCTCCTGCCCCGAGCGCCTGGCCGCGTTGCCCGACAGCCATCCGCCCACGAGTTTCGGCATCCGCTGCGAGGCCTGGAAGAAGCCCATGCCCATCAGGATGTTCTTCCACCGCGTGACCCCGTGCGCGGCCATCTGCGGCAGGACCTTCTGCAGCCGCGTGGCCACCGCGTCGCTGGCGGGCATCTCGGCCACGAAGGTCGGCGTGCGCTGGATCATGGTGACGTGGGCCGCCGCGCGCGCGAGTTCCGGCACCAGCGTCACCGCCGTGGCGCCCGAGCCGATGACGGCTACGCGCTTGCCCGACCAGTCGAGATCCGCGGGCCAGGCCTGCGGGTGCAGGATCGGGCCGGGGAAGTCGCCCTCCCCCTCGAAGGTCGGGCAGTAGCCCTCGCCGTAGTCATAGTAGCCGGTGCAGCCAACGAGGAAGCGGCAGGTCAGGTGCCGCGCGCCTTCGGGCGTGTCCACCGTCAGGTGCCAGAGCTGGTCGTCTTCGTGCCAGTCGGCATCGGTCAGCGCGTGGCGGTAGCGGATGAGGTCCTCCACCCCCTCCTCCCGCGCCGTCGCGCGGATGTAGTCGCGGATCGAGGCGCCGTCGGTGATAGCCTTCTCCCCCAGCCAGGGGCGGAAGGAATAGCCCAGCGTGTGCATGTCGCTGTCCGAGCGGATGCCGGGATAGCGGAAGAAGTCCCAGGTGCCGCCGATGGCGTCGCGCGCCTCCAGCACTATGACGCCGTCCTGCGGACGCTGCCGTCGCCAGAGCGCCGAGGCGCAGATGCCCGACAGGCCCGCCCCGACGATGATGGTGTCCGCGTCCATGGTCCCCTCCCGTTTTGCCGGCAGTTTCGCAGGCTCGCAGGGTGGGGCAAGGTGGTTTTCGCTTCTCACGCAGCGTCGGAGGCGCGTAACGTGAGCAGGTGCAGCATGGCAGGAGAGGCCCAACATGGCGAAGATCATCACCATCGCCCAGCAGAAGGGCGGCGCGGGCAAGACGACGCTGCTGGTGCAACTCGCCCATCACTGGCAGGCGGCGGGGCGGCGCGTGGCGTTGATCGATCTCGACCCGCAGGGCTCCTTGACCCGGTGGGCGAAGATGCGGGGCGACATGGAGTGCCGGGCGAGCGCCGACTGGAAGGCGGCGTCCGAGATCCGCTCGGCGGCGCGGACGGCGGATATCGTGCTGGTCGATTGCCCCGGCGGGGCGGACATCCTGTTGCGCGCGACCATCCGCGACAGTGATCTGGTTCTGGCCCCGGCCCAGTCCTCGCCGATGGATATCTGGGCGCTGGAGCCGGTGGTGGAGATGGCGGCGAAGGAGAAGACGCCGCTGCGCGTGGTCCTGAACCGCGTGCCGCCCGCCGGGAAGGCGGAGGCCATGGCGCGGGCCGAGATCGGGGAGGCCGTCTGTGCGGCGCAGCTCGGCAACCGGGTGGTGTTCCAGCAGGCCTTCGGCCTCGGAAAGGCGGCGGCGGAGGTTCAGCCCAAGGGAAAGGCGGCCACCGAAGTGACCGCCTTGGCCGAGGAACTGGAACCGCTGGTCGGCTAAATGCCGTCGGTTGAAAACCGGTCGGTTGAAAACCGACTAGCTGACGACGACGGGCGTGCCGACGTCGACCGAGTAGTAGAGATGCTCGATATCCGCGGCATGCAGGCGGAAGCAGCCCGAGGAGGCGGCGGTGCCCACCGAGTTCGGCTTGTTGGTGCCGTGGATCGCGTAATAGGTCCAGTCGAAGTAGAGCGCGTGGCTGCCCAGCGGATTATTAGGCGACCCGCCGGGCGTCGGCTGGATGTTCGGGTCGCGCGCCAGCATGTCGGGCGTCGGCGCCCAGCTGGGAGCCGCGGCCTTGCGCACGATCTCGGTCTCGCCCCGGCGGGTCAGCTCCTCGGTCCGGGGAACGGCGGTCATCATCACCTTGGAATGCATGGCGCCGGGCGACCACCAGGTCAGCAGCCGGGCATTGGTCGCGACGTGCAGTCCGCCGCGGTCGATATTGGAAAAGTAGGGGCGCCAGTCGGGACCGGTGGACGCGCGGGCGATGGAGGGTGCTGCGAGCGCGCCTCCGACGAGGGTCATCAGGGCGGCGCGGCGGGAAAACAGATTCTGGGACATGGGTTTACTCGCTCATACAGGGGTGTAACGGTGGATCAACAGCGCAAGCTTCCGTTCGGTTCCCGAACCGATCGTTGGCATTTCGCTCAAATCCGCGCGAGGGGGGATGGATGACGGCGCTCTACAGTGACGAGCGGTGCTTCTGGCATTCGGGCGGAAACTACGCGCTGACGGCGCCCGTGGGCGGGCTGGTGCAGCCGCTGGCGGCGGGTGGTCTGCCGGAAAATCCCGAGACGAAACGGCGGCTTCGCAACCTGATTGAGGTCACGGGTCTGGCGCGGGAGTTGACCATCCTGAGTGCGCCCGAGGCGAGTGAAGAGGCCCTGCGACGGGTGCATCCGGCCGAATATCTGCAGGAATTCAAACAGTTGTCCGATGCGGGCGGCGGTGAGTTGGGGGAGCGGACGCCCTTCGGCGCGGGCGGCTACGAGATCGCCACGCTCTCGGCGGGGCTGGTCGTGCAGGCGGTCGAGGATGTGCTGCGCGGCAGGCACGAAAATGCCTATGCGCTGAGCCGTCCGCCGGGGCATCATTGTTTGCCCGATCGGCCTATGGGGTTCTGTTTGTTGGCGAATATCGCCGTGGCGATCCGGGAAGCGCAGGCGGCGGGGCTGGCGCGGCGGGTCGCGGTGATCGATTGGGACGTGCACCACGGCAACGGGACGGAGGCGATCTTCGCCGAAGATGCGAACGTGTTGACCGTCTCGATCCATCAGGATGGCAACTATCCCTGGGCGACGGGCGGGTTCGAGACCGACGCCGTCGCCAACCTCAACATCCCGCTGCCGCCGGGGTCGGGGCATGCGAGCTACCTGCACGCGATGGAGCGGATCGTGCTGCCGCAGGTGCGGGCCTTCGCGCCGGAAATCATAATCATCGCATGTGGTTACGATGCGAGCGGGGTCGATCCGCTGGCGCGGATGCTGGCCGGATCGGACACGTTCGGCGCGATGACCCGCATGGTGCGGGAGCTGGCCGAGGAGCTGTGCGACGGGCGGCTGGTGATGGCGCATGAGGGCGGATATTCCGAGGTGCACGTGCCGTTCTGCGGCCACGCGGTGCTGGCGGAGATGGCCCGGAGCGAGGTCGCGGCGCCCGATCCGCTGGCACTGCGGATCGCCGCGCACCAGCCCGATGCGCAGATGCAGGCCCATATCGCCGCGCGGATCGACGCGATGGCCGAAGCGCTTGGTTAACGCGGAAAGACACGGTCTGCGATGCGTATGGCACGCGTATGGCACTTGGCCCGACGCCTTTGAAAGGTTAACGCCCACCCATGACCCTGATCCTGATCCCCGGCCACCTGTGCGACGGGCGGCTCTACGCGCCGCAGCTCGACGCCTTTCCCGACGCGGTCGTCGCCGACGTGACCCGCGACGACGATCTGGGCGCGATGGCCGGCCGGCTGCTGGCCGAGGCGCCCGAACGGTTCGACATCGCGGGGCTGTCGATGGGCGGCATGGTGGCGATGGAGGTGATGGCGCGTGCGCCCGAGCGCGTCCGCTCCGCCACGCTGATGGCGACCGACCCGACGCAAGCGCGCGACATTGAGACCGACTGGCGCGCGGAACGGCAGGAGGAGGTGCGCGAACATGGGCTGGGCCGGTTCACAACGGCCTTCGCCAGGATGTTCTTCGCCCATGACACGGAGGTGGCCGAGCGGCTGATGCCGCAGGTCGAGGAGATGCAGGACGCGGCGGATGCCGATCTGTACCACCGCCAGTGCCGCGCGCTCGACACCCGGCGCGACATGCTGGGGCCGCTGGAGGGCTGCGCGATCCCGACGGAGATCCTGGTCGGTACCGAGGATCGCATCTGCCCGCCCAAGCTGCACGACCGGCTGGCGGCGGTGCTGACGAACGCGACGCTGACGAAGATCGAGGGCTGCGGGCACCTGTTGACGCTGGAGCGGCCGGAGGTGGCGACGGACGCATTGCGACGTGCGACAAGTCGTCCTGCCGCGTGATCGCGTGACTTTAACCAATCTTGACAGTAACGATTGCGAGACGGCAAATTTCGCAACTGCAAAACAAGGACTTTCTACATGGCGAACAAGGTTTGCGACACGGCCGCCGCGGCCCTCGACGGAGTTCTGTTCGACGGGATGCTCATCGCCGCGGGCGGTTTCGGCCTGTGCGGGATCCCCGAGAACCTGATCGCCGCCATCCGCGATGCGGGCACGAAGGACCTCACCGTCGCGTCGAACAATGCGGGCGTGGACGGGTTCGGCCTGGGCGTGCTGCTGGAGACGCGCCAGGTGAAGAAGATGATCTCGTCCTATGTGGGCGAGAACGCGGAGTTCATGCGCCAGTACCTGTCGGGCGAGCTGGAGCTGGAGTTCAACCCGCAAGGCACCCTGGCCGAGCGGATGCGCGCGGGCGGCGCGGGGATCCCCGGCTTCTACACCAAGACGGGCGTGGGCACCGTGATCGCCGAAGGGAAGGAGCACAAGGACTTCCCCACCGGGCCGGACGGCGCGGACGAGACCTATATCATGGAGCGCGGCATCTTCGCCGACCTCGCAATCGTCAAGGCGTGGAAGGGCGACACGGCGGGGAACCTCGTCTACCGCAAGACTGCGCGCAACTTCAATCCGAACGCGGCCACCTGCGGGAAGGTCTGCGTGGCGGAGGTCGAGGAGATCGTGCCGGCAGGCAGCCTCGACCCCGACATGATTCACACGCCCGGGATCTTCGTGGACCGGATCATCCAGGGCGAGCACGAGAAGCGGATCGAGCAGCGCACGGTGCGCGCGGCCTGATCGAACGAGACCGGGGGGACGGGGAGACATGGCGGAAAGCAGGGGTGCCGTCGCATCTGTGGATGATATCGGGATCGACACGCGGGCGCTGGCGCGGATGCCGTTCGCGATCGTGCTGACGAACCCGCATCTCGATGACAATCCCATCGTCTACGTCAACAACGCGTTCGAGCAGGTGACGGGCTATTCCGAGTCCGCAGCCATCGGGCGCAATTGCCGGTTCCTGCAAGGGGACCGGACCGATGCGAAGACGGTCGAGAAGCTGAGCCGCGCCATCACCGAGCGCGAGGAATGCACCGTCGATATCGTCAACTACACCGCGGACGGTACGCGGTTCCTGAACCGGCTGATGATCGCGCCGCTCTACGATGAGCAGGGAGATCTGAGCTTCTTCCTCGGCGTGCAGTCGCGCAAGTCGGACGAGGAGCAGATCGCCACGGACGCGATGGAGGCGATGCAGGAGATCCAGCATCGCGTGAAGAACCACCTCGCCATGATCGTCGGCATGATCCGCATGCAGGCGAAGAACTCGGGCGCGGAAGGGCATTTCCGGACGCTGGCGCGCCGGGTGGAGAGCCTGCAACTGCTCTACGAGGAGATGACCCGCTCGGATGCCGGACACAATGCGGGCGCGATCTCGCTGGGGGCGTATCTGGGCCGGATGACCAACGCGATCGGGCATCTGGACGGGCGGCGCGGGGTCGTCGTGAACTCCGACATGGAGCAGGTGATGGTGCCGATGGAGACGGCGGTGCGCATCGGGCTGATCGTGTCGGAGGTGCTGACGAACTCGATGCAGCACGCCTTCGACGGCAAGGAGTCGGGCGTGGTCGACGTGCGCTGCCGCTCGCTGAGCAGCGGCGTGCTGCGCGTCCAGATCCAGGATGACGGCAAGGGCATTCCCGAGGGCGTGGAATGGCCCAACTCGGACAGCCTGGGCGGCAAGATCGTGAAGCAGCTGACCGACGGGCTGGGCGCCACGCTGAGCGTGACGCGCAACGTGGTGGGGACCATCGTGACGCTGGACATTCCCGCCGAGGCGCGCGAAGCCATCGAGTAGGAACAGCAAGGGAGAACGCCGATGGCATGGGACCGCAACCAGATGGCCGAGCGCGCGGCGCAGGAGCTCGAGGACGGAATGTACGTCAACCTCGGCATCGGCATTCCGACGCTGGTGGCGAACTACATCCCCGAGGATGTGGACATCACCCTGCAATCCGAGAACGGGATGCTGGGCATGGGCCCCTTCCCCACCGAGGACGAGATCGACGCGGACCTGATCAACGCGGGCAAGCAGACGATCACCGAGTTGAACCGGACCTCCTACTTCTCCTCCGCCGACTCGTTCGGGATGATCCGGGGCGGGCATATCGCCCTGTCGATCCTGGGCGCGATGGAAGTGGCGGAGAACGGGGACCTGGCCAACTGGATGATCCCCGGCAAGCTGGTGAAGGGCATGGGCGGCGCGATGGACCTGGTGGCCGGCGTCAAGCGCGTCGTGGTCATCATGGACCACGCCAACAAGGCGGGTGAGAGCAAGCTGCTGAAGGAATGCACGCTGCCGCTGACCGGCACGGGCGTCGTGGACCGGATCATCACCAACCTGGGCGTGTTCGACGTGGTCGAGGGCGGGCTGAAGATCGTGGAGATGGCCGAGGGCGTCACCCGCGAGGAGATCGAGGACAAGACCGAGGCGACGCTGGTCGCCTGACGCCACCCTTCATATGGGGCCTATATACCTAACTAGCCAAAATCCTATCGCCTCACTTGGCTAGTTAAG
>NZ_JAWDKL010000035.1:0-28015 GCF_032464675.1 Roseobacter sp. HKCCA0434 | reverse complement strand
CCCCCACCGCTCGCGAAGGCCAGGCGCTCGACCTGTTGCAGCGCGCGCGCAACCTCCTCGACCGCGCGGCCCCCGACGACGACGGCAGCGCGCGCGAGTTGCAAGAACGGGCCCGCGCCCTGCGCGACCGCGCCTCCTGACCACTGGAAGCAGGCGCGCCCCACGCTAGCTCCTCGCGCAACACGATGCGCCAGCGCAGGAGAATTCGATGGACGCCTTCCTCCAGATCATGAGCGACCCCGCCAACTGGGCCGCCCTCGCCACGTTGGTGGTGATGGAGGTCGTGCTGGGCATCGACAACCTGCTGTTCATCTCGATCATCACCAACAAGCTGCCCGAGGGCCAGCGCGCCCGCGCGCGCAATATCGGCATCGGCATGGCGCTTGTCATGCGGCTGGGTCTGCTGACCATCATCGCCTGGATCGTCAGCCTGACGCAGCCGGTGCTGGAGCTGTTCGGCACCGCCTTCTCGTGGAAGGATCTGATTCTGATCGCAGGCGGCATCTTCCTGATCTGGAAGGCGACGAAGGAGATCCACCACCATGTCGACCCCGACCCCGAGGGCGACGTGCTGACCGGCAAGACCGTCACGCTGACCGTCGGGGCGGCGATCACGCAGATCCTGATCCTCGACCTCGTCTTCTCGATCGACTCGATCATCACCGCGGTCGGGATGACCGAGCATGTCATCATCATGGTGATCGCAGTCATCTTCGCCGTCGCCTGCATGCTGATCGCCGCGGCACCGCTCTCGGCCTTCGTCAACTCGAACCCGACCGTGGTGATGCTGGCGCTCGGCTTCCTTCTGGTGATCGGAACGACGCTGCTGGCCGAGGGTTTCCACGTGAAGATCCCCAAGGGCTACATCTATTCCGCGATGGCCTTCGCCGCGCTGATCGAGGGGCTCAACATGCTCGCCCGGCGGCGCAAGGCACGGATCGCGGCGGCGAAGGGCTGACGCACGGTCCGAGCCGTCATCCGAAGGAGCTCGGACATGCGCCCGACCCACCCCGTCACCCGCGACCTCGTCCTGATCGGCGGCGGCCACGCGCACGCGCTGATGCTGCGCCGCTGGGGTATGGACCCGCTGCCCGGCGCGCGGCTAACCCTGATCACGCCCGAGCCGACGGCGCCCTATACCGGCATGCTGCCCGGCTTCGTCGCGGGGCATTACGCGCGCAAGGACCTCGACATCGACATGATGCGCCTCGCCCGGTTCGCGGGCGCGCGGGTGGTGCTGAAACCGGCGATCGGCCTCGACCCGCAGGCGCGGCGCGTCACCGTGCCGGGGCGCGCGCCCATCGCCTATGACGTTCTGTCGATCAATGTCGGGATCTCCGCCACCGTGCCGACCCTGCCCGGCTTCACCGAACATGCCGTCCCGGCCAAGCCACTGGGCCCCTTCGCCGACCGCTGGTCCACCTTCGTGTCGGAGGTGGAGCAAGGCGAGACGCCCGAGATCGCGGTAATCGGCTGCGGCATCGCGGGGGCCGAACTCGCCCTCGCAATGCACCACCGCCTGCGCGATCACGCCCCACGCATCACGATCTGCGAGCATTCCGATGCGCTCGCCAATGCCGGGCGCAAGGCGCGCGCGGTGCTGACCAAGCGGCTCGCCGCCGCCGGGATCACGGTGATGGAGGGCGCCAAGGTCACCCGCATCCACGCCACCCATATCGAGACGGATCGCGGCGACGTGCCATCGCGCTTCACCGTCGGGGCCGCCGGGGCCACGCCGCAGCCCTGGCTGGCCGAAACCAGGCTCGCGCAGACGGACGGCTTCCTCGATATCGGCCCGAAGCTCGC
The DNA here is from genome assembly GCF_032464675.1 of Roseobacter sp. HKCCA0434. Lineage (NCBI taxonomy): Bacteria > Pseudomonadati > Pseudomonadota > Alphaproteobacteria > Rhodobacterales > Roseobacteraceae > Roseobacter > Roseobacter sp. HKCCA0434. The sequence continues at coordinate 26,209 of NZ_JAWDKL010000035.1, read as the reverse complement.
CAGCACCTCCCACCCCCAGGTTTTCGCCGTCGGCGACTGTGCCCACATGACCCACGCCCCGCGTGAGAAGGCGGGCGTCTTCGCCGTCCGGCAGGCCCCGATCCTGACCCGCAACCTGCGCGCGGCCCTCGGCGCGGGTACGGCGAAGGACTACCGCCCGCAGAAGGACTACCTCAAGCTCGTCAGCCTGGGCGAGAAGGCCGCCGTTGCCGATTACTGGCCCTCCTTCGCCCCGTCCGGCGCCGCCATGTGGCGCTGGAAGGACCATATCGACCGCAAGTTCATGGACCGCCTCGCCGACCTGCCCGACATGGCCGCGAGCGACCCGCCCCCCCGCGAGGCCGCCGATGGCCTCGCCGACCTGACCAACGAACAGCCCCTGTGCGGCGGCTGCGGGGCCAAGGTCGGCGCGGACGTGCTGACCGACAGCCTCGCCGCCCTGCCCGCGCCAAGCCGTCCCGATATCCTGCGCGGCACCGGCGACGACGCGGCGCTGCTGACCCACGCCGCAGGTGCGCAGAGCCTGACGACCGACCATTTCCGTGCCTTCATCGAGGATCCCTGGCTGCTGACCCGCATCGCCGCCCTGCACGCGATGGGCGATGTCTGGGCGATGGGCGGCCGGCCGCAGGCGGCGCTCAGCCAGATCATCCTGCCTCGCATGGCCCCGCGCCCGCAGGCCGAGACCCTGCGCGAGATTCTCGACGCCGCGCAGGCCACGCTGGCCGAGGCCGGGGCGGACCTCGTCGGCGGGCACTCCTCGCTCGGTGCGGAAATGACGATCGGCTTCACGGTCACCGGCCTGATCGAGGGTCGCGCGGTTGGCAATGACGGCGCCGGGGTGGGCGATGTCCTGCTGCTGACCAAGCCGCTCGGCACCGGCACGATCCTCGCTGCCGACATGCAGGCCAAGGCCCCCGGCCCGGTCGTCGCCCGCGCGCTCGACTGGATGGCCCGCAGCCCGGCCCGCGCGGCGGCGATCCTTGCGCAACACGCGACGGCGATGACCGATGTCACCGGCTTCGGCCTCGCCGGGCACCTGATGACGATGCTGGAGGCGCGCGGCCTCTCCGCACGGCTCACCGACCTGCCCCTGATCGACGGGGCGGAGGCGCTGGCCGCCGCCGGCCACCGCTCCTCCCTCTACCCGCAGAACCGCGCGCGCGCCATGGCACTGGCGGCCCCGGCCGGACCGCGCGCCGACCTCGCCGTCGATCCGCAGACCAGCGGCGGGATGCTCGCCGCCGTCCCGCCGGACCTGGCCGATCAGGTGGAGGCGGAGCTGAAGGACGCGGGCGAGCCGGTCTGGCGCATCGGCACCCTCGGCGACGGCCCGGTCGCGATCACGCTCGACGCGTGATCACCACCACTTCGCGGCCTTCGCGTCGAAGCCCGCCGCCCGCTCGACCGCCAGTGCGGTGTTGAGCAGCTCGCCCTCTTCCCACGGCTTGCCGATCAGCTGCAGGCCAAGCGGCAGCCCGTCCGCCGACAGGCCCGACGGCACCGAAATGCCCGGCAGGCCCGCGAGGTTCAGAGTCACCGTGAACACGTCGTTGAGATACATCTCGACCGGGCTCATTTCCGCCGCCTTGCCCATCTCGAAGGCGGGCGAGGGCGTCGCCGGCGTCAGGATCGCGTCGATCCCGTCGTTGAAGGCCGCCTCGAAATCCTGCCGGATCAGCGTGCGCACCCGCTGCGCCTTGCGGTAATAGGCGTCGTAGAAGCCAGCACTCAGCACATAGGCGCCCAGCATCACGCGGCGCTGCACCTCCGGCCCGAACCCTTCGGCGCGGGTCTTTTCGTACATGTCGGTGATGCCATCGCCCGCCGCGAGCTTCGCCCGGTGGCCGTAGCGCACGCCGTCATAGCGCGACAGGTTCGACGACGCCTCGGCGGGCGCGATGATGTAATAGGTCGGCAACGCGTGCTGCGCGTGCGGCAGCGAAATGTCGACCACCTCCGCGCCCGCGTCGCGCAACATCTGCGCGCCCCGATCCCATTCCGCCGAGATCGTGTCGGACAGACCGTCGAGACGATACTCGCGCGGGATGCCGATCTTCTTGCCCCGGATGTCGCCGGTCAGCGCCGCCTCGAAATCAGGCACGGGCATATCGGCGGAGGTCGAGTCCTTCGCGTCGTGCCCGGCCATCGCGCCCAGCATGATCGCCGCATCGCGCACCGTCTTGGTCATCGGCCCCGCCTGATCGAGCGATGAGGCATAGGCGATGATCCCCCAGCGCGAGCAGCGCCCATAGGTCGGGCGCAGGCCGACCGTGCCGGTCAGCGCGGCGGGCTGGCGGATGGAGCCGCCCGTATCCGTGCCGGTCGCACCCAGCGCCAGATCCGCCGCGATGGCCGCCGCCGACCCGCCCGAGGACCCGCCCGCCGTCAGCTTCGCCTCCGACCCTTCCTTGCGCCACGGGGACACGGTCGGCCCGAACACCGAATATTCCGTGGCCGAGCCCATGCCGAACTCGTCCTGGTTCAGCTTGCCCAAGCACACCGCGCCCGCGTCCCACAACTTCGCCGTCACGGTCGATTCGTAGGGCGGCACGAAGCCGTCGAGGATCTTCGATCCCGACTGGCTGGCCACACCCTCGACGCAGAACAGGTCCTTCACTCCGACCGGGATGCCGGTCATCGCGTCCGCCTCGCCCGACGCGATGCGCGCATCGGCGGCATCGGCCATCGCCAGCGCCTTCTCCGCCGTCACGGTCACGACGGCGTTGAGCGCCGCTGCCCCGTCGATCGCGGAGAGGCAGGCCTCGGTCAGCTCCCGGCTCGTCACCTCCTTGGAGGCCAGTTTCGCGCGGGCATCCGCGATGGTCAGCGTATTGAGCATGGTCATTCCACCACCTTGGGAACCGCGAAGAAGCCCTCGCGCGCATCGGGCGCGTTCGCGAGGATGTCGCCCTGCCGATCGCCATCGGTGATCTCGTCGGCCCGGCGCTTGAGGTTCATAGGCGTGACGGAGGTCATCGGCTCCACCCCGTCGGTGTCGACCTCGCTCAGCTGCTCCATGAAGGCGAGCACCGCGCTCAGTTCCTCGGCGAGGGCGGGCAACCGCTCCTCCTCCACCCGGATGCGGGCGAGATGCGCGACCCGGCGCGCGGTATCGGTGTCGATGGCCATGATCGGCTCCCTTTCAGGCGTCGGCTCGGTCTACCCAAGCGGGCCACGGGGTTCAAGCGCGGCCCCCTTCGGATTGGTCCAAATACTCAAGGCCGCCGCGCCCCCATGATGTACACATCCGCCACGGCACGGTCGTCGCCCAGCATGATCGTCGGGAACAGCGCCTGCCACAGGTCTTCGGCCCGCCCCGCGCGCTGAGTGATCACCGGCGTCGAGGCGAGGTCGAGCACCACGAGATCCGCCTCCCGCCCCGGCTGCAACCCGCCGACCTCGCCCCCGATGCGCAAGCAGTCCGCCGACCCTTGCGTCGCCAGCCACATCAGCTCCGCCGGGTGCAGGCTGTCGCCCCGCAGCTGCCCGACCTCGTAGGCCGCGGCCATCGTGCGCAGCATGGAGAAACTCGATCCGCCGCCCACATCGGTGGCGAGCCCGACCGGCACGCCCGCCTCCACGAGCCCGCGCACGTCGCACAGCCCCGACCCGATGAAAGTATTGGAGGTCGGGCAATGCGCCACGCCCGAGCCCGTGGCGACCAGCGCCGCGATCTCCCGCGGCTCCAGGTGGATCGCGTGACCCATTACCGCCCCCGGTCCCGCCAGTCCGAACCGTTCGTAGACGGCGAGGTAGTCGGGATCGTCCGGGAACAGCTCGCGCATCCAGGCGATCTCCTCGCGCTGCTCGCTCAGATGGGTCTGCATCGCGCAATCGGGATGCTCGGCCCACAGCGCGCCCGCCGCCTCCAGCTGCGCGGGCGTCGAGGTCGGGGCGAAGCGCGGCGTGACGGCATAGCCCAGCCGGTCCACCCCGTGCCAAGTCTCCAGCAGGGCGAGGCTCTCGTCATAGCCCGATTGCGCGTCGTCGCGCAGCCCCTCGGGCGCGTTGCGGTCCATCATCACCTTGCCGCCGATCATCCGCATCCCGCGCGCGCGGGCCGCCTCGAAATAGGCGTCTACGCTCGCGGGATGGATGGTGCAGAAGCTCGCGGCGCTGGTGATGCCGTTCGCGAGGCTGAAGTCGTAATAGAGCGCCGCCATCCGCGCCGCATGATCCGCGTCGTCGAAGCGCATCTCCTCGGGGAAGGTATAGGTGTTCAGCCAGTCGATCAGCCGCTTGCCCCAGCTCGCGATGATACCGGTCTGCGGGTAGTGCACATGCGCGTCGACGAAACCGGGCAGGATCAGCCGCGATCCGTGGTCGTGCAGCTCCGCCTGCGGATGCGCGCGGCGCAGCGCCGCGCCGTCGCCGACCTCGGCCACGAGACCGTCCCGGATCAGCACGCCGCCTTGATCCTGTACGACAGCGGCCCCCAACCCGTCGAGGAACGGGTTGCCCGTGAATTGCAGCGTGCGCCCCAAAAGCAGCGTATCGGCCATCTTTACCATCCGGTCAGGAATTGTCCCTCCCCGCCTAGCCCATTCCGCCCCCCATTGCGAGTGCCACCGATCCGGGGCAGGCTCCCCCGGCCTTGTCACAGGACCCTCGATGCCGACCCGCTTTCCGCTGATCTTCGTCACGCTGACCATGATGCTCGACGCCATGGGGATCGGCCTGATCCTGCCGGTGATGCCCGAACTGCTGCGTCAACTCGAGGGCGGCACGATCAGCCAGGCGGCGGTCTGGGGCGGCGCGCTGGCGATGGCCTATGCCGCGATGCAGTTCCTGTTCTCGCCGCTGGTCGGCAACCTGTCGGACCGGTTCGGGCGGCGGCCCGTGCTGCTGGTCTCGCTGGTGGCGATGGGGCTCAACTACCTGCTGATGGCGTTGGCGGGCAGCGTCTGGTGGCTCTTCGCCGCGCGGATCGTCAGCGGAATCACCGGCGCGACCTATGCGACGGCGAACGCGGTCGTCGCCGACATCACCCCGCCCGAGCGGCGCGCCGCGAATTTCGGGCTGGTGGGCGCGGCCTTCGGCGCGGGCTTCGTGCTCGGCCCCGCCATCGGCGGCCTGCTGGGCGAGTTCGGTCCCCGCGCCCCCTTCTTCGCTGCGGCGGCACTGGCGCTCGGCAACGCGGCCTTCGGCTATTTCGCGGCGCCCGAAACGCTGCGTCCGGACCGTCGCCGCCCGCTCGTCTGGGCGGAGGCGAATCCGGTCCGCGCCCTGATGCGCGCCCGCGCCCTGCCCGGCATCGCCGACCTGCTGACGGTGTTCCTGATCTACCTCGTCGCCTCGAACGTCTACCCTGTGATTTGGGCCTTCTTCACCATCGAGAAATTCGGATGGTCCGAAGGGCTCGTCGGCCTGTCGCTCAGCTTCTTCGGCATCTGCATGGCGCTGGTGCAGGCGTTGCTGATCCGCGCGCTGATGCGGCGGTTCACAGCGCCGGCCATCGCGACCTGGGGCTTCGTCATCAACATCGTGGTCTTCGCCCTACTGGTGGTGGTGCCCGATACCTTCTGGCTGTTCGTATTCCTGCCGCTCTGCGCGCTGGGGGCCATCGTGACCCCCGCGATCCAGAGCCTGCTCGCCAACGCGACGGAAGACGACCGGCAGGGCGCGCTGCAAGGCGTGATCGGGGCGTTGCAGGCAATCTCCCAGATCATCACGCCGATCGTCATGCCGCTGCTGTTCCGGGCCTTCACCGCAGAGGACGCGCCCGTCTATCTGCCCTCGGCCCCGTTCGTGGCGGCGGGGCTGCTGACGGCCATCGCGCTGATCCTGTTCCTGCGCCGTCGCCTCGCGTGACGCGCGAACTTGAACAGGGCGCAAACGAAAAAGGGCGCCCGCAGGCGCCCCGTTCCAAATCCGTGAGCCGTGGGCTCAGACCACGAGGTTACCCGCGCTCTTGCGGCCGTCGCGTCCGTCAATCAGATCGTACTCGATCGGCTGATTGTCCTGAAGCGACTGCAGCCCGGCCTGCTGGACGGCGGAGATGTGAACGAAGATGTCCTTGCCCCCGTCATCCGGTTGAATGAATCCGTAGCCCTTCTCGGAGTTGAACCACTTTACGATACCTTTGGCCATTTTCTGCCGGTCCTTGGTTAGTGCTGCGGCGCCCCTGCGCCGCGTCTGGGTTAGCCCGAACCGCAATAAACGTGCCGCAAGGCAGCGAGTAGAAGTCTGGGTAGCCGGAACATAGCGGAGAATCCCGTTTCGTTCAACGAATGGTGGCGGAATTATGGACCTTTCGCGCATTTAGCGGATGACTTCCCGCAAAACCGACCATCTTGTGAAGCGAACACCGAAGTCGCTCAAGAAGGTCACGCTCATGGAACTGTTCAGCCTCGAAAACCTCGGCAATCTCGTGATGCTGATCTTCCTCCAGGCCGTGCTGGGCTTCGACAACCTGCTCTACATCTCCATCGAATCGCAGCGCGCGCCCATCGCCGACCAGGCCCGCGTGCGCCGCTGGGGCATCCTGATCGCGATCGCGCTGCGCATCATCCTGCTCTTCATCATGATCGAACTTCTGGAGATGCTGGCCGAGCCGCTGTTCTCGCTTGACTACGAAGGCATCATAACCGGCGAATTCACCTTCGCCACGATCGTCTTCCTCTTTGGCGGCGGCTTCATCATGTATACCGCGGTCAAGGAGATCTCCCACCTTCTCGCCAAGGATCACCTGGGCGAGGGCGTCGAGGCGAAGAAGCGCAAGTCCGCCGCCTCGGTCATCGCTCTCATCGTCTTCATGAACCTGATCTTCAGCTTCGATTCGATCCTGTCTGCCATCGCGATCACCACCGTGTTCCCGGTGCTGGCCATCGCGATCCTCGCCTCGGGCGCCGCGATGCTGTTCCTCGCCGACGGCGTGTCGGAGTTCATCGAGCGCAACCGCATGTACGAGGTGCTGGGCCTGATGGTCCTGCTGATCGTCGGCGTGGTGCTGCTGGGCGAGGGCGGCCACCAGGCGCATCTGCACCTCTTCGGCTACGAGGTCGTGGCGATGTCGAAATCGACCTTCTACTTCTCGGTCATCGTGCTCTTCGCCGTGCAGATCCTGCAATCGGGCTATCGGCGCAAGCTGGAGGCCGTGCGCGCGCACCGCAAGGCCGTGATGCCCGGCACCGATCAGCCCGGCGGCGGCGCGGTGTAGCGAAAGCGTCGCCGACCCCCTATATTGCGACGCATGACCGCACCTCGCGAGGCCTTCATGAAGTCCACCACCATCCGCAGGGTCGGTACGGTCGTCCTGATCGTGCTGATCGCCATAGTCGCCATCCGGGCTCTGGGCTGATGGCAAAGCGCTTCGGCGGAGAGTTCAGCCCCGGTTCGGGGCAGCAGGCAGGCACCGCCCCGCGCCCGGCGCTGTCGGGCCGCTCCGTGCGCCGCTGGACCGCGCGCCTGTCCCTCGTTTCGCTCGCAACGCTGCCGATGCTGCTGGCGGGCGTGTTGGAGCTCGGCTCGGGCAACGCCGCCCGCGCGATCGGGGAGATCGTCTCCTTCGCCCTGATGGCGAGCGGCATCTGGCTGACGCGCGAAGGGCTGGTGGCCGAGGATGCCTTCGCCGCGCGCACCGTCGCCCGCCCGCCACGCGCCCCGCGCAAGATCGCGGGCGCGGTCGCGATGGGCCTCGGCATCGCGATGGGGGCCGCCGTCGGCTGGCAACTCGGCCCGCTGCAGGGCGCGCTCTACGGCCTGATCGCGGGCGCGGCCCATATCGCCGCTTTCGGCATCGACCCGTTCCGCGGCAAGGGCACCGACACCCTCTCCACCCATGACCGCGACCGCGTCGCGGGCGCAGTGGACAAGGCCGAGGCGCTGCTGCGCGAATTGCAGGGCCAGGGCGCGCGCATCCGCGACCGCGCCGTGACCGCCCGCATCGACAGCTTCGTCACCACAGCCCGCGCCATGTTCCGCCGGATCGAGGAGGATCCGCGCGACCTCGCCTCCGCCCGCCGCTATCTCGGCGTCTATCTCTCGGGCGCACGCGACGCGACGGCGCAGTTCGCGGAGTTGTGGGCCCGCGATCCCGCGACGCCCGCCCGCGCCGACTACCTCGCCCTGCTCGACGATCTCGAATCACGCTTCGCCGACAAGCAGGCCACCCTGATCGCCAATGACCGCACCGCGCTCGACATCGAGATCGAGGTCCTGCGCGACCGTCTGAAACAGGAGGGCGTCCGCCCTCGCAACACGGAGTGACCCGATGCCATCCGAACAGACCCGCGCCAAGGCCCAGGCCACGCTCAAGGAGGCCGAGGCCGTGACCACCACCCTCCTGCCCGAGCCGAAGGCCGACCTGCCCGAACCGGCGGGCAACACGCCCGTCCCGCAGGAGGCGATTGACGCCCGGATGGCCGAGCTGGACCTGAACGACACCCAGTCGATCATCCGCTTCGGCACCGCCGCGCAGACCGAGCTTCAGGCGATCTCGCAGCAGATGCTCGCGGGCGTGCGCAACCAGGATGTCGGCCCCGCGGGCAACTCCCTGCGCGAGATGGTGACCTCGCTGCGCGGCTTCTCCGCCTCGGAACTCGACCCCAACGCCAAGCGGTCCTGGTGGGAGCGCCTGATGGGCCGCGCCGCGCCCCTCGCCAACTTCACCGCCAAGTTCGAGGAGGTGCAGGGCCAGATCGACCGCATCACCGACGAGTTGCTGGAGCATGAGCACGCGCTCTTGAAGGACATCAAGGCGCTCGACCTGCTCTACGAGAAGACGCTCGACTTCTACGACGAGCTCGCGCTCTACATCGCTGCCGGTGAGGCGAAGCTCGCCGAACTCGACGCCGAGACCATCCCCGCCAAGGTGGCCGAGGTCGAGGCCGCGCCCGAGGATCAGGGCGTGATGAAGGCGCAGGAACTGCGCGACCTGCGCGCCGCGCGCGACGATCTGGAACGCCGGGTGCACGACCTGAAACTGACCCGCCAGGTCACGATGCAGTCGCTGCCCTCCATCCGGCTGGTGCAGGAGAACGACAAGAGCCTCGTCACCAAGATCAACTCGACCCTCGTGAACACCGTGCCGCTGTGGGAAAACCAGCTCGCGCAAGGCATCGCCATCCACCGCAGCCGCGAGGCCGGCGCCGCCGTGCGTGACGCCAACGACCTGACCAACGACCTTCTGCGTCAGAACGCCGAGAACCTGCAGGACGCCAACCGCGAGATCCGCACCGAGATGGAGCGCGGCGTCTTCGACATCGAGGCGGTCAAGGAGGCCAACCAGCGTTTGATCGACACGATCAACGAAAGCCTCGCCATCGCCGACGAGGGCAAGGCCAAGCGCGCGGCGGCCGAGGTCGAGCTGCAGGACATGGAGGCGAAGCTCAAGGAAACCCTCGCCTCCGCCAAGGCCCAGAACGTCGCCCAGCCGACGGGCGCGCAGATCTGAACGACGCACAATCCCCTCCCCCGCCCGGCGGGGGAGGGTTAGGGTGGGGGCGACGCGGCCCCTCGACAGGAGACCCACATGCCCATCTTCGACTTCCTCCGCGGCGAGCTGATCGACGTCATCCACTGGACCGAGAGCGATCGCGACAAGATGGTCCACCGGTTCGAGCGGGAGGGCCACGCCATCAAGTACGGCGCGAAGCTGACCGTGCGCGAGGGGCAGGCCGCCGTCTTCGTCCATGAGGGCCAGATCGCCGACGTTTTCGCGCCGGGCCTCTACATGCTCGAAACGAACAACATGCCGATCATGACCTCGCTCCAGCACTGGGACCACGGGTTCCAGAGCCCGTTCAAGTCCGAGATCTACTTCGTCGCCACCACCCGGTTCACCGACCTCAAATGGGGCACGAAGAACCCGATCATGTGCCGCGACCCCGAGTTCGGCCCCGTGCGCCTGCGCGCCTTCGGCACCTACACGGTGCGCGTGACCGATCCGGCCAAGTTCATCCAGGAGATCGTCGGCACCGACGGCGAGTTCACCACGGCCGAGATCACCTACCAGCTGCGCAACATCATCGTCTCCCGCTTCTCGACCGCGGTGGCGGGCTCGGGCATCCCGGTGCTCGACATGGCCGCCAATACCGAGGACCTCGCGAAATTCGTGGCGGCCAAGATCGCGCCCGAGATCGCGGAATACGGCGTCGAGCTTCCGATGCTGATGATCGAGAACATCTCCCTGCCCCAGGCGGTCGAGGAGGCGATGGATCGCCGCACCTCGATGGGCGTCGTCGGCGATCTGGGCCGCTACACCCAGTTCCAGGCCGCCGAGGCGATGGCCGAGGCCGCGAAGAACCCCGGCGGCGGCATGGGCGCGGGGCTCGGCATGGGCATGGGCATGGCGATGGCGAACAACGGCCCGTGGGGCTCCGCCCCCGCCTCCGCCGCGCCGACCCCGCCCCCGCCGCCGGTCGAGCATGTCTGGCACATCGCCGAGAACGGCGAGACCCACGGCCCCTATTCCAAGGCGCGTCTGGGCCGCATGGCGCAGGACGGCTCGCTGACCCGCGACACGCTGGTCTGGACCGCCGGGGCCGATGGCTGGACCAAGGCGGGTGAGGTGCAGGAGCTCGCCCAGCTCTTCACCGTCATGCCGCCCCCGCCGCCGCCGCCCCCGCCCGCCGGGGCCTGATCCTTGGCCGAGATCGAGACGCACCGCTTCCCCTGCGGGACCTGCGGCTCCGACCTGCGCTATGCGGCGGGCGAACGGCTCCTGCGCTGCGACCATTGCGGTGCGGAACAGGCGCTCGGCCGCCCCTCCCCCTGGGACCAGGCATCGGTCGCCGAGCTGAGCTTCGCACAGGCCATCGCGCAGGAGATCCCCGAATCCGCGATGGAGGAGACGCGCGTCGTCTCCTGCACCTCCTGCGGCGCGCAGGTCGAGTTCGACCGGGACGAGCACTCCGCCGAATGCCCGTTCTGCGCCTCGCCGGTCGTGACCGATACCGGCACGCACCGGCACATCAAGCCGCGCGGCGTTCTGCCCTTCCTCATCGACCACGGCGGCGGGCGAGACGCCCTGCGCCGCTGGCTCAAGGGGCTGTGGTTCGCGCCCAATGCGCTGAAGGACTACGCCCGCTCGGACGAGCGGATGCAGGGCATCTACATGCCGTTCTGGACCTTCGACGCGCAGGCCGATGCCAGCTATCGCGGCCAGCGCGGCACGGTGCATACCCGCACGGTCGGGCATGGCGACAACCGCCGCACCGTGTCCGAGACGCGCTGGCGCCCCGTCTCGGGCCGCATCTCGCATTTCTTCGACGACATGCTGGTTCGCGGCTCCAACACCCTGCCCGAGGATCACGTGCGTCGGATCGAGAATTTCGACCTGACCGCGCTGGAGCCCTACCGCCCCGAGTTCCTCGCCGGCTTCCGGGCGGAAGGCTATTCCATCGACCTGCCAACCGCCCGCATCGCCGCGGATCAAGCCTTCGACGCGGGAATGCGCCAGCTCGTCCGCCGCGACATCGGCGGGGACAAGCAGCGCATCGACCGGCTCGACATGCAGCTGTCGAACGTGACCTTCAAGCACGTGCTGCTGCCGGTCTGGATCGCCGCCTACCGCTTCCGCGGCAAGAGCTACCGCTTCGTCGTCAACGCCCGCACGGGCGAGGTGGCGGGCGAGCGTCCCTACAGCCCGTGGAAGATCGCCTTCGCGGTGATCCTGGGCCTGATTGCCGCTGGCATCTTCGCCTATTTCTACACGCGCTGACCGGACATCCGTCGGGACCAACGGAAACGGGCGCGACCTTGCGGTCGCGCCCGTCCCTGTCAGATACCGCTGAGGATCAGGACAGCAGGATCAGCTCGTCGAACAGCTCGTTCGCCTCTTCCATCTGCTCCGTCTCCACGTCCAGACACTCGTCGACGAAGTTGACGTCCTGGGCGGGGAGCACACCGGTCAGCATGTCGGTCAGAACCGGTGCCGACCCGACTTCGTAGGCTTCCACCTGTGCGTTGAAGTTCGCGACCAGGTCCGCCACCGCATCGCCCGAGTTCGCATCGGCCGAGGAGGCACCGGTGAAGATGAACACCCGGTTGTCGGCATCCGCGTTCAGGTTCGCCTTCAGCGAGTTCAGCGCACCGGTCAGGTCGCCCGGCGTCGCGGACTGCGAGGTGATGCTCGCCGCGCTGTCCACTTCCCTGGCGATCGAACCGAAGGTGAAGAAGTTGTAGTCCACCGTCGTGTCGGGTGCGAAGGCCCCCCAGTAGAGATCGGCGTCGGAGGCCACACCTTCGGCGATGCCGATGGACAGGTCCACATAGGTGCCGGAACCGTCCCCGTTGTAGTCGCAGGTCACGGCACCCTGCTCGACGAACATCGAGGCCGAGGTGTCGATCAGGAAGTAGTAGTTCACGTCCGCCGTCGCCGGCGGCGGGGTCACGACCTCGTCCTCACCGGTCACGGTGATGGTCGCGGTGTTGGTGGTGGTGCCACCGTTCCCGTCCGTCACGGTGTACTCGAAGGTCACCGTCTCGCTCTCGCCGTCGTTCTGGGTCTCGAAATCGGTACCCGGATCGAAGGTGAAGCCGCCATCGGGGTTCACCGTCACGGTGCCGGTCCAGCCGTTATTGTCCGAGGTCACCGTCACCGTGGTCTCGCCGTCGACGATCTCGTCGCCGATCTGGGTCACGGTGATCGTGTCCCCATCGGGATCGGTGAAGACGTCGGTCAGGTTGCCGGACGTGGTGTCATCCTCGCCCACCGTCGTGGTGTACTCGGTCGTCACGACGGGCGCGGTGTTGTCGTCCTCGCCGATGATCGTGATGGTCACGGTCCGCGTGTCCTGCTGCGGCGTCACGCCACCGGTCGATTCCACCGTGTACTCGAAGGTGAACGTGTCAATGTCGCCGGTGTTCATCGCTTCGGCGGCGTCCGCGCTCGGCGTGTAGGCCAAGCGGCCGTCGGAATAGACGATCAGCGTCCCGGTCAGACCGTTCGCCGTCGTCACCTGGTTGGCGACGACCGCACGCGGGTTCGTGGTGATCTGCAGACCATCGCTGATGCTGTCGAGCACGACCGCGTCGCCATCCGCATCCGACGCGCCGGTCAGGATGTTGGCGTTGACGCTCGCGTCTTCCGAGGTTTCGTAGGCCTGGTCCTGAGCCACCGGGCCGACATTGACGCCGTTGATGGTGATCGTCGCGACACTGTCGGAGAACTGGTTGGTGACACCGCCCGAAGAGACGGCGGTGAAGCCGATCTCGACCAGGTCGGTCTCGTTCAGGTCCATCGTCGTGTCGAGCGCGGTCAGCGTGAAGGACCCGTCCGCCTGGATCGTCAGCTCGGCATCCACGCCGTTCGCCGTCTGCACCACGACCGTCTCGCCCACCGCACCGATGGTGGTGGAGAAGATGGAGATCGCGTCGCCGTCGGCATCCGAGGCACCGTCGAGCAGGTTGCCGCTGACCGTGTTGGTCAGGCCCTGGTCGTTCGCCTCGGCGATCTCGTAGCTGGAGTCGATCGTCACCGGCGCGACGTTCACGCCGTTGATGTTGATCGTTGCCGTCGCCGTGTCGGTCTGGACGGTGACACCGCCCGAGGACGCGACCGTGAACTCGAAGCTCAGCGTGTCGGCCTGGTTCAGGTCCAGGCTGTCATCGGTGGAGGTGAAGGTGAACGTGCCGTCCGCGTTGATCGTCAGTTCGCCCGAGCGGCCGCCATCGGTGGTCACGGCAACCGTCTCGCCGATCGCGCCCAGCGAGGTCGACTGCAGCGAGATCGCGTCGCCATCCGCATCCGTCGCGCCGTCCAGCAGATTGCCGGAGACCGAGGCCGCGAGGCCCTGATCGTTGGCCTCGTTGGTGCTGACGACCTGCGCCTGCGCCACCGGGGCGTCGTTCAGGCCGGTGATGGTGATGGTCGCGGTCGCGCTGTCGGTGAACTCGCCATCCGTGCCGGTGAAGCCGAAGGAGATCGTGTCGGTCTCGTTCAGGTCGAGGTCCACGCCATCGGGCGTGAAGGTGAAGGTGCCGTCCGCATTGACCACCAGCGTGCCGGTGCGGCCGCCATCGGTGGTGACGGTGATTTCCTCGCCGATCGCGCCGATGTCGATGGACTGCAGCGTGACCGTGTCGCCGTCGGGATCGGTCGCGCCGTCGAGCAGGTTACCCGACACGGCGGTGTTCTCGTCCGTTTCGGCGACCTGCGCGGTCACGCTCGGCGGCAGGTTGTCGGACAGGCCGTCGATCTTGATGGTCGCGGTGGCCGTGTCGTAGAGGTAATCCGGCACCTCCTCGGTGGAGCCGATGATCAGATCGTCGATCGCACCCGAGCCGCACAGCGCGACGATCATCTTGCTGACGTCCACGCCGTCCAGCGGAACGACCTGGATGCCGCCGTCGACGCCGCCGGCAACGTACTTGTCACCGATCTTGCAGCCGTTCTCGTCCAGGAAGACGATCCATGCGCCTTCCTCGTTGTCGATCAGCGTCAGCGACTTCACGTCCGTCGGCTCGTCGAAGCTGAAGGTGATCTCGCCGCCCTTGGCGTTGTCGTCGGGGTTGGAGGAGATCCCGTCCTCGGAAATGATCAGAACGTTGTTCTGCGTGTCGGTCGCCAGATCCGTGTCACCGCCCGTCGGGTTGTTGGTGTCGAAGATCATCGCTTCGTCGTACTTGCCCGCCTTGCCGTAGGCGTTGACCGAGATGGTCATGCCCGCGATCTGCGAGGTGATGACGTCGCCGGCATAGAGGTCGCCGCCGCCCGAGGTCGTCTCGGGATCGGTGCTGAAGCCGTCGGAATTGCCGACGGTGCCGCCGTTCTCCGCCTCGCCCGTGCCGTTCGGATCCTCGCCGACCGAGCCGACTTCCTTGTCGTTGCCGGGGTTGCCGCGGCCATCGGCATAGGTCACGACGATCTCGCCGGTCTCGAAGTCGATGGTGCGGGTGTTGTCGATGGTCTTGGTGCCGTTGGGCGACTTGACCGTGAACTCGAAGGTGAAGCTGTCCGCGTCGCCGTCGTTCATGTCCTGCGCGTCGGGGCCCGGCGTATAGGTGAAGGTGCCGTCCGCGTTGACCACGACCGTGCCGGTGTAGCCGTTCGCGGTGGTCACGGCGATCTCCTCGCCGATCGCGCCGATCGAGATGCTGTCGAGCGTGACGACATCGCCGTCGATGTCGAAGGCGCCGTCCATCAGGTTGCCGGTCGCAACCTCGTCCTCGGTGATCCGCTCGCACTGGTCGACCGCGACGGGCGCGTCGTTGATGCCGGTCACTTCGATGGTCAGCGTGGCGGTATCGGTCAGGCCGTCGGAGTTGAGCACCGTGTAGTCGACCGAGAGGGTCGCGGTCTCGCCCGCGCCGAGCGCGTCGAAATCGCCGTCCGCGTCGAAGTCGACCGTGCCGTCCGCCGACACCAGGATGCGGCCGCCCTCGGGCAGGTCGACCCAGACGCCGACCGCGGAGGCGGAGCCGTCGAGCTCCTTGACGATCAGCGCTTCCGCGGTGTTGGAGCTGTCGTTGACGAGGACGTTGATGTCCATGTCGCCGAAGCCTTCGCCCTGCATGACGGCCAGGAAGTCATCGTCGGCTGCGGGCGGAACGGCGTGGGACCCGATCTCGCCGCCGTCGAGGCAGGCATAGCTCAGCGAGCCGCAGTCGTGGTAGTAGCAGACCGCGGTCAGTTCGACGCCCTGGGGGGGGACCTTGCCGTAGAACGCGAAGTGATCGTTGCCGCCGTCGGGAAGGTTCGTGGCCTCGATCTCGATCATGTAGTAGGTCTGGCCGTCCGAACCGTGAAGGACGAAGTAGCCCTCCCAGTAGACATTGCCGGCGTTGACCCACTCGCCGTCCTCGTTCAGCCAGCCGGGCTGCCAGTCGGAACCCGTCTCGTTGTTGCGACCGCCGCTGTCGCCCGCCAGACCCCAGTCGTTGTCGTACACGTACATCGTCGCGTCCGCGCCTTCGTAGACGAAGCTGTCGCCGCGGCTGAAGTTCGAATCCGTCCGGATCTCGTTCTCGTCGATGACGGTGAAGCTGAACCACTGGTAGGTCATGTCACTGTTTTCCTGTCTGCGCGGGTCTTAACCGCTTTCCCACATGATCCGCCCGGCCCCCGGACGGCGATCCCCTGCCCCCACAGACGATCAGATGGCGATTCTCTACCGGCCGAATGTGACCGCAATAGGGCTTGCCGGTGCCCTACGTAGACGCGGGACTGATAGGCGAAGCTGCGACGTTACGTCCACAAGTTTTTCTCAAGGCCCTATTTTTCAACGAAAAGACGCGCCGCATTTCTGCAGCGCGTCTTAAAGTTGTATTAAGGATTTTCGGCCTCAGTCTTCCGAGATGCGACCGTCCGTGTAGGGCTCGTAGTCACCCTGCTCGGCCAGGTAGTCGGCCACCACGACCTCCAGGCCGGGGCCGTAGTCATAGGCGTTCTCGGCATTGCTCTCGAAGACCGAGTAGCCGTCGCCGCCCCCGCGCATGTAGTTGTTGGACACGACGCCGTAGGTCGCCTCCTCGTCCAGCGGCTCGCCGCCGATCATGACCGAGGTGATGCGCGATCCGGGCTCCGCCGCCGGGTTCCAAGTGTAGCTCATGCCCGAGACCTGTGGGAACCGGCCGGCACCCTCCTCGACCTGGCCCACGCCGTTCTCCAGCGCCGCGATGATGTCCGCACCCTTCAGCTGGAAGGTCGCCAGCGTGTTCTGGAACGGCAGCACCGTCAGGACTTCGCCCATCGTGACCTCGCCCTCGTCGATCGAGGCGCGCAGACCGCCGCCATTGGTGATCGCCACATCGATCCCCTGGTCGGCCACGCGGTCCAGCATCGCGTCGGTCACGAGGTTGCCCATCTGGCACTCGCCCGACCGGCACGACCCGCGGTCGCCGTCGATCGCGGCGGAGGTCGAGGCGACCACCTCGTTGCGGATCTCCTCCAGCGGCCCGGCCAGCTCGGTCACGCGCGCGGCCACGTCCGCATCCGGCTCGAAGCTCGCGTCGAGCAGCACCGTGTCGCCCGTCGCGTCCATCACGTTGCCCTCGGCATCGAAGGTCAGGTGCAGGTCACCCACGTACTTGGAATAGGCATAGGCCGTCACGACCGGCACCAGCACGCCGTCCGGGCCGGACGCCCAGTAGGGATAGGTGATTTCCGCATCCGGGTCCGAGCCGGAGGCGAGCGTGTGCGAATGCCCGCCCACCACGGCGTCGAGGCCGGTCACGTTCTCGGCGATCTCGATATCCTTGGTGATACCGACATGGGTCAGCGCGATGATCTTGTTCACGCCCTGCTCGGTCAGCTCGCTGACGGTCTGCTGCAGCGACTCGATCTCGTCGGAGAAGATCACGTTGTCGCCGGGCGAGGAGGTCTCGACCGTGTCCGTCGCGAGGACCGAAACGATGGCCACCTGCTCGCCGCCCACGTCGAGGATCACGTAGGGCTCGACATCGCCCTCCAGATCCGCGTCGCGGGTCGTGTTGATGTTGCCCGAGATCACCGGGAATTCCACCGCGTCGACGAAGTTGCTCAGCGCCGAGGGGCCGTCGTCGAACTCGTGGTTGCCCACCGCCATGACGTCATAGCCCGTCATGTTCATGAACTCCGCCGCGGCCGAGCCCTTGTAGTTGGTGTAGAACATCGAGCCCTGGAACTGGTCGCCCGCGTCCAGCACCACGACGTTCTCGTTCTCGCCGCGCAGCTGGTCGATGGCGGTCTTGATCCGCGCCACGCCGCCGAAGCATTCGCCCGCCGCGTCATCCTCGGCCGAGCAGGTCGAATCGTAGGCATTAATCGACTCGATCCGGCTGTGCACGTCGTTGGTGTGCAGGATCGTCATCTCGAACATGTCGCCATGCGCTTCGGCAAAGGCGGTGCCGGTCAGCGCGGACAGCGCGACGGATGTGGCAAGAAGGGGTCTCAGGGTCATCGGAAAACCTCGTGTTGTCCTGTTGGATGACACGAAGCTGACCAGCCTTTGACCAAAAGATCAACGCCCCGCGCGCGGCTTCGCCGAAATGTCACGCGGCGGGACATGCAAAACGGCGACCCCCTTCCGGAGATCGCCGTCCAATCCGGTCCGAGCGGTTTCAGCCCCGTCCGGTCTTTTCCTGCAACTGGTCGATGCGCACGCTCGCGTCCGCCTTGCTCAGCGAGCCGTCGAACTCCTCGCCAGCCTCCTCGCACAGCGTCTTGAGGTAGCTCGCCTGCGCCCCGGTCATCGCCTCGTCGCCCGTGGTCCAGTCCTCGGGGTCCTTGATGGCGTTGGAGGCCGCGTCCTTGTCGGCCTCCAGCTTGGGGTTGTCGGCGGGATCGGATTTGGGATGATCGGTCATGTGAACTCTCCTTTGTTCACACAACGTTCACCCTGCCCGAGGGGTTCCCTCACCGCCGCTTCTTGCCCGCCTTGCGGGCCTGCGCCGCCGCCGCGCGCAGTTCTTCGGCGATCTCCTCCGCCTCCTCGGGGTCGAAGTCGAGCGGCAGGTCCACGCCCTCCGCCTCGACATAGAGCCGCACCATCCCGCGGTCGGTGGGGCCGATCTGCAGGTTGGCCGCCACGTCGCTTTCGCTGTTGATACCCATTGCACTCTCCTTTTGCCGCGGGCCTAACGCGCAGGTCCCGCCCTGTCCAGATCGCCCCTTGCAATCGCCCGGATCGGGCGGTATTGCGCGGGTCAGTGCCGACATAGCTCAGTAGGTTAGAGCGCTTGATTGTGGATCAAGAGGTCCCCCGTTCGAGCCGGGGTGTCGGTACCACTCCCTCCTACTCGCCCGCCTCGATCAGGATCGCCCTGAAATCGTTGACATTGGTCAGCGTCGGACCGGTGACGACCTGCGCGCCCGCGGCTGCGAAAAAACCGTGCCCGTCGTAATTCGCCATCGCCTCGGCCAGCCCTGCGCGCGGCGTGTCCGGCCCGATCAGCGCGCCCGCCACCTCCGCCGCGCCATCCACCCCGTCCGTGTCGCAGGCAATGGCGTGGATGCCGCGCGCGCCGTCCAGCGCCTCCATCAGCCCCATCGCGAACTCCACATTGCGCCCGCCGCGCCCGGTCGCGCCCGCGGGCAGGGTCACTGTGGTCTCGCCGCCGCTCAGCAGGATGCAGGGCGCCGCAATCGGCAGCCCATGCGCCCGGACCGAAGTCGCGATCCCCGCCATCGCCCGCCCCACCTGGCGCGCCTCCCCCTCGATCGCGTCGCCGAGGATCAGGCAGGGCAGCCCCGCCACCGCAGCCGCCGCGCGCAGGCTGGCGAGCGGTGTCGCCACCATCCGCACCTCCGCCCGCGCCAATCGCGGATCGTCCGGCGCGGGCGTCTCGTTGGCCGGATCGTCCAGCGCCGCGCGCACGCTGTCGGGCAGGTCCATCTCGTAGCGCGTCACGATGGACCGCGCCTCGGCCAGCGTGCCCGCGTCCCCCACCGTCGGACCGGAAGCGATGTCCCCCGGATCGTCCCCCGGCACATCCGAGATCACGAGGCTCACCACCCGCGCCGGATGCGCCGCCGCCGCCAGCCGCCCGCCCTTGACCGCGCTCACATGCCTGCGCACGCAGTTCATCTCGTCGATCGACGCGCCCGAGGCGAGCAGCGCCCGGTTCAGCGCCTGCTTGTCGGCGAGGCTCACCCCCGGCGCGCCCAGCGCCAGCAAGGACGACCCCCCGCCCGAGATCACGGCCAGCATCAGGTCGTCCGCTCCCAGCCCCTCGGCCAGCGCCAGCATCCGCCGCGCCGCATCCTCGCCCGCCGCGTCCGGCACCGGATGCGCCGCTTCGACGATCTCGACGCCCCGGCACGGAACCGCATGACCGTAGCGCGTGACGACCAGCCCCTCGCACGGTCCCCAGGCCGCCTCCACCGCCGCGGCCATCGCCGCCGAGGCCTTGCCCGCGCCGACCACCACCACCCGACCCGAGGGCCGCGCGGGCAGGTGCCTCGCGACGACCTCGCCGGGTTGCGCCGCGGCCACCGCCGCATCGAACATCGCGCGCAGACGCGCCGCCGGGGTCATGGCCGCAGATACCGGAAGAGGGCCGCCGCCGCCCAGCCGAGCGCCAGCGCCAGCGCCACCGACAGCACACCGTAGACGAGCGGACGCTCCGTCGCCGTGCGGAACACCAGATCCTCCAGCCCGCTGCGCCGCACGGCGATCGTGGTCTCGTAGCTGTCGATCACCGCCCGGTCACGGGTCAGGAAGACGCGGGTGGTGTAATCCCCCTCGACCAGATTCGCGGGCAAGGGCACCGACACGTCGAACAAGGTCTCCTCCCGCAGCCGCACCGCCTGCGGCATCTCCAGATACAGCCCGTTGCGCGTGCGGACCCGGATCAGGGCCTCGCGGAACGTCGCCGCGTCCTCGATCTCCTCGGGCGCGTCGCGCAGACTCACCTGCCAGTCGAGTCCGATCCGATGCCGCATCTGGTCGGTATAGCTCAACATCTCCCGCAGCGGCGCGGTCGAGGCATTGGCGTAGAAATATGGCGCGCTGTCGACCTCCACGGCCTCGCGGTTCACCCAGATCCCCGCCACGCGCGACTTGCGCCGCACCATCACCGGCCCATGCGGCCCGACGACCGAGATCAGCACCTGCAACGGTCCCGCATCCTTCGGCGGCGGTGCCTCCCGCCGCACCGCGCCGAAGACGAAGATCTCCGACCCGTCGAAGGTCGCCGTGATCGCGACCTGGTTCTGGTTCAGCCCGGCGAGGATCTCCTCCCCCCGCGCGGGCAAGGCCAGCAGCATCAGGAGCCAGACCAGCCTCATACCGCCCCCAGCGAATAGAACTCGTCCGGCACCGCCACCAGGTCCCAGGCAAGCTTGGCGCAGACCGCCAGCACCATCAGCGCCAGCAGGATCCGCAACTGCTCCGCCCGCAGCCGTACCGCGATCAGCGCGCCGACCTGCGCCCCGATCACGCCGCCCAAGAGCAGCAGCAGCGCCAGCACCGTGTCGACCGTCTGGTTCTGCGTCGCGTGCAGCACGGTGGTGAAGGCGGTGACGAACATGATCTGGAACAGCGAGGTGCCCACCACCACCGCCGTCGGCATCCCGATGATGTAGATCATCGCGGGCACCATGATGAAGCCGCCGCCGACCCCCATGATCGCCGACAGCACGCCCACGAACAACCCGATCGCGAAGGGAGGGATGGCCGAGATGTAGAGATGCGAGGTCCGGAACCGCATCTTCAGCGGCAGACGGTGCACCCAGACATGCCGCTTGCGCTTCACCCGCCCCGGCTTGCGCGACCGGCGCAGCGCGCGCACGCTCTCGACGAACATCAGCCCGCCGATGATGCCCAGGAAGACGACGTAACTCAGCGTCACCATCAGCTCGACCTGCCCGATCTCGCTGAGGATGCGGAAGACCTCGACCCCCAGCGCCGAGCCGATCAGACCGCCCGACAGCAGAACCAGCCCCATCTTCACGTCGACCGTCCGCCTGCGCAGATGCGCCAGAGTGCCGGAGAAGCTGAGCCCGGTGATCTGCGGCGCCTGCGTCGCCACCGCCACGGCCGGCGGAATGCCGATGAAGATCAGGAGCGGCGTCAGCAGGAACCCCCCACCGACGCCGAACATGCCCGACAGCACACCCACGACCCCGCCCAGTCCCAGCAGTAGCCAGAGGCTGACCGAAATCTCGGCGATCGGCAGGTAGAGCTGCATTCGGGCACTTTCGGCCAGCGCGGGTCGATGCGCATATTGACCCGTCTTCGCAACGCACACAAGCCACCGCGGACCGCCCGATCGCTCCATCGCCCGCCGCGCACCCGTGCCCGCCGTCACCCGCTCGCGCCGTGTTCCGGGCAGGCCCAAGGACCCCCACGCTCGATCACGGCGAACGGACGCGTCATCGTGGCCGTTACCCATCACGACCGCGCGGTCCCGCGGCGGCACCCCGCGCCGCCACATCACCTCGCCGGCAACGAACCTTCGCGACGACCACTTCCGTATCGCCTTATCGAAGATGAGAATTCATACGGGTTTACGGTCAGGACCCCACCGTCCGACCCACACATTCCTCGCACGTCCTCTCTTCGCGCCGCTTGGCGACACATCATCCGCGCGGCCACGGCGCGTCCCCGCTCCGGTGACCTGATACGACGGACCACGGACAGACCGGCATGAAATCGTCCCCGCCATTGCAACTGCAAATGGCTGCGATGGCGAGGTCAAAACCTCCCGCCCGTCCGCTTCATCTGCACGACCCAACCGTTCGACCTCAACCGCCGTCGCATCCCCTCCCCCTGTCAGCTCGGGACCGGGGGAGACGTGCCGAGAGGGCGCGGCCCGTTGGGTCTCATGCGGTGGACAGGTTCGAAGTCGTCCCTTCACAACGACCGCGATTGCGAGGCCAAGACCTCCCCCCTCCCGTTTGGTCTGCACGGCCCCACCGTCCGGACGCATGGCCGTCGCACCTTCTACCCGGTGCGTACAGCGCCGATCGAAACCCGCAGCAATGACGCGCCCGCCTGATTTCACGCAACGAACGGAGGCGAGACCACCGTGAAGTCGTCTGACCACCTAAGCTGCGATCGCGAGGTCGAGACCTCTAGCCCGTCCGCTTGATCTACAGAAATTCCACCGTTCGACCGCACCCGCCACACCTTGTCCCCCTGTCAGCTCGACACCGAGGGGACGCGCGTTGCAACGGCGCGCTCCGGCGACCTCATGCGACGGACAGATGCAAGACCGCCGTGAAGTCGTCCCCTCCACTGCGATTACGTCCAGTTGCGATCGCGCGGTCGAGACTTTCCTCCTCCCGTTTGGTCTGCACGGCCCCACTGTCCGGACAGATGGCCGTCGCACCTTCCTCCGGTCAGATCGGCCCCCTGTGAGCCGCGCTGCAATGGCGCGGCCCGGCGATGTCGTGCGATGGACAGGTGCGAGGCGTTCCCGAATTAGTGCCAGCCATCGTGGCTCCGAATGGCCGTGATTGTGAGGCCGAAACCTCCCGCCCTGCCGTTCCGTGTGCCTGGCCCGCGTCCGCCCGACCTGCGGCCTCGGGCCTGGCAGCGAAGTTCCCGAGACATTCGCGCAAGGCCTGTCGAACGCCCACGATGACCGGGAGTCGGTCCAAGTCACGACCTGATCCGAGGCGTCTCGCGTAGCCTTCTTTCCAGCGCGTGCCGCCCGTCGTGAAAAGCAAGCTCCTTCCTCGTGTCCCCTTTGTCTCGACCGGGCCGCCCAGCAGGCGGCTCGCGGCCGTTATCTCGACGATCCTCCGTCAGTGGCCCTCGGCACACCGACAGCCACACGCGCGCCGGAACCGCGCCCGCGCATGCGAAAGGCCCCGACCGCCAGGTCGAGGCCTTCGATAGTCCAGCCGTCCGGCCGATCAGCGGCGCAGCGCCTCCGCCTGGATGGAGAACATGTTGCGCGGCAGGTCGATGTTCTGCTCCATCGAGGTGAGCTGGATGGTCGTCCGCTCGCCTTGCGGGTTGATGGTGACCCACTGGCGCAGACGCAGCGGGTTCTCGTCGAAGACCAGCTCCAGGCTGCCGCTCGACGGATCGCTGGGATCGATGGCCTGCAGCGTGGTGCGCGCGCCTTCCTTGCGCACACGCTGGACGGCGCCCGAGCTGAGCAGGTTGATGTTGTCGCGCAGGATCAGGTTCAGCGGCGTGGAGCCGAGCGGCACCTGGTTGGGCGTGTCGTTCGAATTGCGGTCGATCGTCGCGACCCAGGTGCCGTCCGCCATCACGATGTGGGGGTGCGGCGGCGCGTACTCGAACTTCATCAGTCCGGGCTTCTTCAGCCAGTACTGGCCCGACGACTGCGAGCCGTTGGCGTTGTATTGCAAGAAGCTGCCGCGTGCGGATCGCATGCCGTTGAGATAGGCATCGACACGGGCAAGCTCTTCCGCTCCCTGCGCCCGGCCTGCCGTCGCGAGGCCGGTTGCAGTCAGGGCCGTGAGGCCCGCGATGAAATATCGTCTTTCCATGCTCACTATATGCGCGAGGGGAGCCTCCGGTTCCATGCAACCTTGGATGACATGTCCGCGAGCCGATACCCGTTCCGATAAGCAACGAAACTTGCCTCTTTTCGCCCGGCCGTGCCGGCGCGTCCCGCGCAGGTCGTCGCCCTTGCCCCACCTGCACGATCTCTGCCACGAGGGGGCCGTGCCGTGCACAGCCGATCGCCCGAAGCCGAGACCAGCGCGGCAATGGTCTGCAACGCAAGGCCGCCTGAGATCCGACTCGACGGAAGCTGCCGAAGGTCCGCGCCATACGGCCCACATGCCATACCGACATCAGCGGACCCGGCCATGTCCAGACACCGGTGATCGACAAGACGATGAGGATTTCCGGCCACGGCATCACGCACTCCCTTTCCAAGCAGCAGGATGCGCGCCGAGTGTTGACGATGCGTTAAGGCGTGGCGGGTTTTGCCGGAAAGGTTAACGTGCCCGGCCCACCCCGGTCACAATACCCGAGCCATTCGGTCGCCATACGCGTGCCATACGCTTTCCATACGCATCGCAGACACGGCATCTGCGCCCTGACCAGCGACTCGTCGAAGGTTAACGCACGGCCTCATCACCCGGCTTCAGGCACCAGGATATCGCGCTTGCCGACCTTGTTGGCCGCGCTGACCACCCCGTTATCCTCCATCTGCTCGACCAGCCGCGCGGCCTTGTTGTAGCCGATGGCGAGCTTGCGCTGGATGTAGCTGGTGGAACATTTCCGGTCCCGCGCCGCGATCGCAACCGCTTGATCGTAAAGGGCATCTTCCGAGCCGGTATTGCCGCCGAGCCCCAGAACGAGGTCGATATCGCTCTCTGCCTCGTCGTCGGGGCCGTCCACCACCCCCGACACGTATTCCGGCGTGCCCAACGACTTGAGATGGTTGACCACGTCCTCCACCTCCGCATCCGACACGAACGGCCCGTGTACGCGCGTGATGCGCCCGCCGCCGGCCATGTAGAGCATGTCCCCCATGCCCAGCAACTGCTCGGCCCCCATCTCCCCCAGGATGGTCCGCGAATCGATTTTCGACGTGACCTGGAAGGAGATCCGCGTCGGGAAATTCGCCTTGATCGTGCCGGTGATCACGTCGACCGAGGGGCGCTGCGTCGCCATGATCAGGTGGATGCCGCTGGCCCGCGCCATCTGCGCAAGCCGCTGGATACACGCCTCGATTTCCTTGCCCGCGACCATCATCAGGTCGGCCATCTCGTCGACGATGACAACGATGAAGGGCATCTTTTCGGGCGCGAATTCCTCGGTCTCGAAGATCGGCTCGCCCGTCTCCTCGTCGAAGCCGGTCTGCACGGTGCGGGAGAAATTCTCGCCCGCCGTTAGGGCTTCCTCAACCTTTGCGTTGTATCCGTCGATGTTACGGACACCCATCTTGGACATCTTGCGGTAGCGTTCCTCCATCTCCGCGACGGTCCATTTCAGCGCCACGACCGCCTTCTTCGGGTCGGTCACCACGGGGCTGAGCAGGTGCGGGATGCCGTCATAGACGCTGAGTTCCAGCATCTTGGGGTCGATCATGATCATCCGGCAATCCTCCGGCCCCAGATGGTAGAGCAGCGACAGGATCATCGTGTTGATCGCCACCGACTTGCCCGAGCCGGTGGTGCCCGCGATCAGCAGGTGCGGCATGCGCGCGAGGTTGGCGACGATCGGGTCGCCGCCGATATCCTTGCCCAGCGCCAGCGGCAGCTTGTGCTTGCTGTCGCCATAGGTCGCGGCGGACAGGATCTCGCGCAGCAGCACCTTCTCGCGGTGGTCGTTGGGCAGTTCGATCCCGATGATCGAGCGGCCCGGCACGGTCGAGACGCGCGCGGCCAGCGCCGACATGGACCGCGCGATATCGTCGGCCAGGCCGATGACCCGGCTCGCCTTCAGGCCCGGCGCGGGTTCCAGTTCGTACATCGTGACGACGGGGCCGGGCTTCACACTGACGATCTCGCCGCGGATGCCGTAATCGTCGAGGACGCTTTCGAGCATCCTTGCATTCTGCTCCAGCGCCTCGTCGCTGAGATGCTGGCGGACGATGCCGGCGGGGTTCTCCAGCAGCGACAGCGCGGGTCGGTCGTAGCCCTCGCCCGGTTCCTCGTCCAGCGACAGGCTCGGCTGCTCCTCGGCACGGGCGGCGCGGCTCTTGGCGACAGGCTTTGGCGCCTTGTGCTGCACGACGGGACGGAAGGTCGGGGCCTCGCGCGGCGGCTCCGCGATCTCGTCCTCCTCCTCGATGACGCTGTCCTCGGCCGCGCGGGCGGCGCGCAGGCGCTGCATCATCCCCGAGGGTCCGTCCCCGTCTTCGGCGGCGAAGCCCGGCTCGGCGCCGCGCCGCGTGGTGCGGGGCCGGT
>NZ_JAWDKL010000034.1:0-30475 GCF_032464675.1 Roseobacter sp. HKCCA0434 | reverse complement strand
CGTCCCGATGTTCACGTGCGGCTTCGTGCGCTCGAACTTTGCCTTTGCCATGTCTCAGATTCCCGTAATTTTGCGTATGGGCGCGGAATTATGGCGGCTGACTAATCCATTCAACCCCCGTCCCGCAAGGAGATTCGTGCGCGTCAGCCGCCCAGCAGCGCGCGGCGTGCCACGGCGGTGAACTGGAAGGCGAGGCGCGTCAGCTCCAGCCGTCTTTCGCGGGCGAGCGCCTCGCCCTGCAACCCGTCGATGCGCCAGCCTTCGCCGTTGACCGACAGGGGCACGGTCGCGCCGATCTGCATGCCGGTGGCCGCGTCGAACAGCGCAACTTCGCCCTCCATCAGGCTCAACGCACCGGGCAGCGGCACCGCGTCGGGACGGGCGATCTCGACCCGCGTGACCGTCAGGCGCACCACCGCGTCGCGGGTGCCCGCGTTCCAGCTGAGGCTGCGCGCGGCCGCGGTGGTCACGGCGCGCTGGACGTCCGCCTCCCGGATCGTACGACCGATGGTCTGCGTGGCGAGACCTGCGGCCGTGACGTCCGCGCCGTCGAAGCGGATGGCGAGACGTTCCTCCCGCGTCAGCCCGCTATCGGGCAGCGGCAGGGAGGATGTCTGCGCGGTGCAGGCGGTCAGCAGAACGAGCATCGAGGCGGAGACGAGGCGGCGCATGTCGCGACCCTTTCACGGGATGAGAACCGCAGCGCAACCTAGCGCGGCCTCGCGATCCGGCGACATCATCGCGACAAGGAAAGGAAAGTGGAGCGGGCGGCGGGAATCGAACCCGCGTCATCAGCTTGGAAGGCTGAGGTCTTACCACTACACAACGCCCGCGCAGTGGGGCGGATATATCCCGCCCCGCAGATGGCTTCAAGCGCGATCAGCCGCCCAGCAGCACCCGGCGCGCCTGGCGGACGAACTGCTCGGCCAGCGCGTCGACCTCGAGCGGTGTCTCGCGCATGGTGACGACGCCGAGCAGCCCGCCCGGCGCGTATCCGTCGCCCCGCGTGATGATCGTGACCGCGTCTCCGATCTGAACGCCTGTCTCGGCATCCGTCATGGAAACGGTGCCCTGCAACGCGCTGACCCCGCCGACCAGCATCGTTTGACCCGCGGAGATGATGTTCACCGCCTCGATGTCGATCGACACGATCGCCGGGCGGTCGCCACCGGTCCAGACCATGTATTCGTCCGCCGCGCGTTCGAGCGCCGCGCTCAGTTCCTCGGCGGTGACGTCGCGGCCGATCAGGGAGTGGGCGGCGTTTTCCGTATGGACCCGCGCGCCGGAGAATCCGTAGGTCAGCCGCTCCTCGCGGGTGAGGCCGGCATCTTCGGCGCTCGACAGGTTGGGTGCCGCGCAACCCGCGAGGGAGGCTGCAAGGATCAGTGCACCGGCAGAACGCAGGATCATGGTCGGGCCTTTCGTCATCTCGTGTCTCGCCTGACCTGCTAACCCGATCGCGGCCTTCGGGCCATACCCCGCCCGTCGGCCCCGCTCGATCTGTTGCGCGGGGCACACGTCTTCAACCCAGCGCTGTCTCGCAGCGTCCGCACACGCCTTCGTGCGCGTGCGTGCCCACATCCGGCAGCACCTTCCAGCAGCGGGCGCATTTCTCGCCATCGGCCCGCGCGGGCACCACCGCAACGCCCGGCACGTCGTCGAGGGTGAAGGCGCCTTCTGGCGCCGCATCTCCCGTCACCGTGATGTCGGATGTGATGCAGAGATCCGCCAGAGGCAAACCTTCGAGCGCGGTGCGCAGCTCGGCATCGGCAACGTGCACGACCGGGGCAGCCTCCAGCGAGGCGCCGATGCGCTTGGCCGTGCGCTCGACCTCCAGCGCGCCGGTGACCACGCGGCGCACCGCGCGGACCCGCGCCCATTTCGCGGCGAGCGCGTCGTCGCGCCAGTCGGCGGGCACTTCGGCGAAATCCTCCAGGTGCACGCAGCCCTCGGGATGTACGTCGAGCCAGACCTCCTCCATCGTGAAGGTCAGGATGGGTGCCAGCCAGGTGGTCAGATGCGCGTGCAGCGCGTCGAGCACGGTGCGCGCCGACCGCGCCTCCAGACTGTCCGGCGCATCGCAGTAGAGCGCGTCTTTCCGGATGTCGAAATAGACCGCCGACAGGTCCACCGTGCAGAAGGTGAAGAGCTTCTGGAACACGCCCTGGAAGTCGTAGGCGGCGTAGCCCTCCCGCACCTGCCCGTCGAGTTCGGCCAGCCGGTGCAGCACCCACTGTTCCAGTTCCGGCATGTCCGCGCGCGCGACGGCCTCATGCTCTGCCCGGTTGCCCAGGATGAAGCGGAAGGTGTTGCGCAACCGGCGATAGCTGTCGGCGACGCCCTTCAGGATCTCCGGCCCGATGCGATGATCGGCGGTGTAGTCGGTCTGCGCCACCCACAGGCGCAGGATGTCGGCCCCGTACTGCTTCACCACCTCGGCGGGCGCGATGATGTTGCCGAGCGATTTCGACATCTTCAGGCCCTTCTCGTCGAGCGTGAAGCCATGCGTCACCACGGCGTCGTAGGGCGCGCGCCCCATCGTGCCGCAGCCTTGCAGCAGCGAGGAGTGGAACCAGCCGCGATGCTGGTCGGTCCCTTCCAGATAAACGTCCGCCGGGCGCTTCTCCCCCCGCTCGCGCAGGACGAAGGCATGGGTGGAGCCGCTATCGAACCAGACGTCGAGGATGTCGGTCACCTTCTCCCAGCCCTCGGAGGCTCGCTCGCCCAGGAACCGCTCGGCGGCCCCGTCCTCGAACCAGCAATCGGCGCCCTCGGTGCGGAACGCCTCGCCGATGCGGGCATTGACCGCCTCGTCGCGAAGCAATTCGACCGCGCCGCCGTCCAGCCGCTTGACGAAGCAGGTCAGCGGCACGCCCCAGGCGCGCTGGCGGCTCAGCACCCAGTCGGGGCGGCTCTCGATCATCGAGCGCAGGCGGTTCCGACCGCGCGCGGGCGTGAACGTCACCAGTTCCTCGATCGACGTCATGGCCCGCTGCCGGATCGTCTCGCCATAGCTGTCGTCGCCGCCGATGGCCCGGTCGATCGCAACGAACCATTGCGGGCGGTTGAGCCGGATGACCGGCGCCTTCGACCGCCAGGAATGCGCGTCGGAGATCGTGATGCGCCGGGTCGCGGCCAGCGCGCCGACCTGCTTGAGCCGGTCGATCACCGCGCGGTTGGCGCCGCCCGGCTTGCCATTGGGCTTCACCACCATCTCGCCCGCGAACAGCGGCAAGTCAGCGCGGTAGGAGCTGTCGACCTCGACATTATAGGTCATCGGCAGATCGTGCGCCCGCCCGATCTGGTAGTCGTCGTCACCATGCGCGGGCGCCGTGTGCACGAAGCCGGTCCCGGCATCGTCGGTCACGTGGTCCCCCGCCAGCATCGGCACGTCGAAATCCCACTCGCCCGCGCCGCCCTCGATCCCGCGCAGCGGGTGCGCGAGCGTCAGCGCGGACAGCTCCTTCGGACCGACGTCGCGCAGGCGGCGGAACATGTCGGGCGTCAGGCGACCGGCGCCCAACGCCTCCTCGGCCAGCGCATCGGCCAGGATCACCTTCTCGCCGATGGTCATCCAGCATTCCTCGGGGCGGCCCGTCACCTCGTAGAGCCCGTAGGAGATATCCGGCCCGAAGCACACCGCCCGGTTGGACGGAATCGTCCAGGGCGTCGTGGTCCAGATCATCACGGAGGCGTTGGACAGATCAGGCGAAACGGTGCCGAGGCCCGTGCCCTCGCTATCCGCGCCCGCTTCCATCAGCCGGATCACGTCACCCGCAGGCTCCACACGGAAACGCACCCAGATCGCGTCGGTCTGGCGGTCGTGATACTCGACCTCCGCCTCGGCCAGCGCGGTCTTCTCGACCGGCGACCACATGACCGGCTTCGACCCTTGGTAGAGCGAACCGTTCATCACGAACTTCATGAACTCCTCGGCGATCACCGCCTCGGCCCCGAAATCCATCGTCAGGTAAGGGTCGGCCCAGTCGCCGGTGACGCCCAGCCGCTGGAATTCCTCACGCTGGATGTCGACCCAGCCGCGCGCGAACTCCCGACACTCGGCCCGGAACTCGTTGACCGGTACGTCATCCTTGTTGCGGCCCTTGGCGCGGTACTTCTCCTCGATCTTCCACTCGATCGGCAGGCCGTGGCAGTCCCAGCCGGGGATGTAGCGCGAATCGTGGCCCATCATCTGGCGGGAGCGGACGACCATGTCCTTGAGGATCTTGTTCAGCCCGTGCCCGATATGCAGGTGCCCGTTGGCGTAAGGCGGGCCGTCATGCAGGACGAAGGGCTCCCGACCCTCCTTCTCGCGCAGGCGGTCATAGACCCCGATCTCCTGCCAGCGGGCGAGCCATTCCGGCTCCCGCTTCGGCAGGCCCGCACGCATCGGGAAATCGGTCTCGGGCAGGTTGAGGGTGGACTTGTAGTCGGGCGTATCGGCGCACATGGGTCGGCTCCGTCTCGGCGGTCATGTCTGGGAAAGGAGGGGGCGGTGCGGCCAGGCCATGCACCATTGTCCCGGCAGCGCCGTCAGCGCGCCGGGCGGATAATTCGTATCGTGAAACGAAGCCCGTCCATCATGACTGCCTGATAGCGCAGCCCGCGCGGCCCGTCCAGCCGCGCGACACCCGGTCGCGACCGGCGGTCAGAAGAAGCGATAGACCCCGACGCTCAGCCGGTCAGCATCCAGATCGGCGCCTCCGTCCACGTCCTGATACTCGATCCGATCGACCTCGATCCGCAGGCGGTACTCGGCGGGACCGTCCATGTCGACGCCCAGCCCATAGCGCAGGCCGTCCTCGTCGAAGTTGCCGCCCGGCGTCTCGCCCTCGCCGCGCTGGTAACCCAGACGCCCGTAGACCGCCGTGTTCCGCGTCACGTCGTAACCGGCCAGGGCACCCACGCCGTAGCTGTCATCCAGATCGAGCCCGTTATCGTCCGCGCCGGAGATCGTGTAGTTGACCTCCCCCGCCACGAAGGCGCTATCACCGATCTCGAACGCGTAGCCGGCGAACCCTTCGAGCGTGCCTCCGTCGGCCTCCGGCCCGCCATCGAGCGAGGCGAGCTGCCCACCGCCCGCGGCGCCAAGATACAATCCCTCGCCCGCGGTCTGCGCATGCGCCAGGCCCGCCGACAGGATCGGCAGGCAGACAATACCAAGCAGTCTGGTCAGCATCATGATGGTCACCCCTCGGTTGTGCGGACGATCCGCACAACCCACGGTTTAAACTACGCACGGGACGCAAAAAAGTTCCATCAAAATGTGACAGTTGAGACGTTAATAAGCCGTTACCCCGCCATCGAGCGCGATCGTCTGCCCGGTCATGAAGCTGTTGGCCGGATCGGCGGCGAAGATCATGGCGGCCACGATCTCCGAGGGCTCGCCCTGCCTGCGCATCGGCACGCCGCGCACCAGCTCCGCCTCCGCCGCCTCGCGGTCGGGGCCGAGCGAGATCGCGGCCTCGGTCATCGCGGTGCGGGTAAAGCCGGGGCAGATCGCGTTGACCCGCACGCCACGCCGCGCATTCTCGATCGCCGCCGCGCGCGTCAGCCCGACGACCCCGTGCTTCGCGGCCCCGTAAGCCCCCAGCGTCGCGGCCCCCACCAGCCCGGCGATCGAGGCGGTGTTGAGGATCACGCCCCCCTGCCCGCTGTCGCGGAACTGCGCCTGCATCTGTGGGATCTGCGCCTGCATCGCCCACATCACGCCCAAAAGGTCGATCTCGACCACCATGCGCGCCACCTGCTCGGGAGTCTGCTCGATCCGCATCGGCGGATGCGCGACGCCCGCATTGTTGATCGCGACGTCGAGCCGCCCGCCGACCTCCACCGCCTTGGCCACCAGCGCCTTGTGATGGGCAGGCTCGGTCACGTCGCCGCGCAGCGCAACCGCACCGAGGTCGCGCGCCACGTCTTCGACCTCGCCTGCACGGTCGGCCAGCACCAACCGCGCCCCCCGTTCGGCGAAGGCTTCGGCCGTCGCGCGGCCCAGCCCCGCGGCAGCCCCCGTAATCAGGATCGTCCGTTCATCGCTCATGGCTCACTCCCCCTGCGCGAACAGGTTGACCGGCGTCTGTACGCTCATCCCGCCATCGAGCGGCAGGATCGCGCCCGACACGTAGGCCCCCGCCGCCCCGCAAAGGTAAAGCGTCGCCCCCGCGATATCGGCGGGCGCGCCGATCCGGCCCAGCGGCACGTTGCCGCCCACCTTCTCCGCCTTCTCGGGCGTGCCGGTGGCGAACCGCGTCATCTTCGAAGGGAAGGGACCCGGCGCGAAGGCATTGACCGTGATCCGCTGTCCGGCGAGCTCGCCCGCCAGCACCTTGGTCATGTGATGCACGGCGGCCTTCGACATCGTGTAGGAATAGGCCCCCTCGGCCAGCGGCACCGTCCCCATGACAGACCCGATATTGATGACCCGCGCGGGGTCCGCATCGCTGCCCGCAGCCTCCAGCAGCGGGGTCAGGTCGCGGGTCAGCGTGAACATTGCGCCCACGTTGACGTCCATGATCCGCGTCCATTGCTCCATCGGGAAGCTCTCGTAGGGCTCGCCCCAGGTGATGCCCGCATTGTTGACGAGGATATGCAGCTCTGCCACCCGGCCTCTGATCTCGTCGCTCAGCGCCTTGACCCCCTCGGGGGTGGAAACGTCCGCCGCGAAGGCCTCGACCCGGCCCGACGGCCCGTCGGCGTTGATCTCGTCCGCCGTGGCCTGGCACGCATCCAGCTTGCGCGAGCAGATCATCACCGTCGCCCCGCCATGCGCCAGCGCCTCGGCGATCATCCGCCCGATGCCGGTCGCCCCGCCGGTGACCAGCGCAACCTTGCCCTTCACCGAAAACAGGTCCTCGAAATAGCTCATGATCGCTCCCCTCCGATTGTCTTTGCGGCTGGACAGTGACCGCGCCATCCGCAGCCGTCAAACCAAGTCGCACCTGACCCGACGTGAGTATTTGCGCCAATCCGAAAGGCAGGCCGCTTCGGATTGGTCCAAATACTCCGGCGCGACCCCCACCACCTTCCCCCGCGTCAGCCCTTGTGCGGGCGCGGCGCGTCCCTACCCTCATGGGCGACCGACAGGAGGATCCCATGAGCATTCCCGACACGATGCGCGCGCTCGCGCAACTGAACGAAGGCTATTCCGGCACGCAGGAAGGCCCGGCCATCGACAGCCTCGACCCCTACCTGGAATTGCGCGAGGTTCCCGTGCCGCAGCCGGGAGAGGGCCAGGCGCTGATCAAGGTGGACCTCGCCGCGGTGAACCCCTCCGACCTGCATTTCATCAAGGGCGAGTACGGCCAGCCGCGGGTGAAGGACACCCCCGCGGGCTTCGAAGGCGTGGGCACCGTGGTCGCCGGCGACACGCCCTTCGTCGGGCAGCGGGTCAGCTTCTACGCCACCCATTCGGGCACCTGGGCCGATTACGCGCTGACCGAGGCGCGCGGGCTCGTGCCCTGCCGCCCAGATCTCGACGAGGAGGACGCGGCCGGCCAGATCGTCAATCCGCTGACCGCGATGGCCATGTTCGATATCGTGCGCGAGAGCGGGGCCGAGAGCTTCATCCTCAACGCCGCCGGCTCGCAACTCGGCAAGCTGCTGATCGGACTGGGTCGGGACGCGGGCATCGCGCCCATCGCGATGGTTCGCCGCGCCGAGCAGGGCGACGCGCTGCGCGAGCTGGGGGCCGAGGAGGTGCTCGTCACCACCGAGGACGACATGCTGGAGAAGGCGTCCGGCATCCTGCGCGCGCGCAAACCGCGCGTGCTGCTCGACGCGGTGGGCGATCAGGCGACGGCGGACGTGTTCTTCGCCATGCCCAACCGCGCCCGCTGGGTGAATTACGGCAAGCTCTCCACCCAGCCGCCGAAGCTGACGCAGATGGGCCAGCTCATCTTCCAACACAAGGTGATCGAGGGGTTCTGGCTGACCCGCTGGATGCAGGAGACCGACCAGCAGACCATCGGCCGCGTGATCGGCGAAGTGCAGGAGCGGTTCGTCACCGGGAAGTGGGAAACCGACGTCGCCGCCATCGTGCCGCTGGCCGAGGCGATGGAGAAGCTGCCCGAGGCGACGAAGATCAAGGACGGCAAGGTCTTCATCAAGCCTTGAGCGAACCCATGCCCCGGACCTGATCCGGGGCCGCTCAATCCCCGGTCCCGCTCCGGCATTGAGCCGGAACCTCCTGCCACCGCGAGGTCGCGGATCAAGTCCGGGACCAACGCCGGGACGGTGCATCCCGCCCGATCACCGCTCCGGCCCTGAGCCGGAGCCTCGACCGCTCAGCTCAGCCCCAGCACGTCCACCATGTCGTAACTGCCCGCCTTCTGCTGCCGACCCCAGACCGCCGCGGTCACAGCGCCGCGGGCGAACAGCATCCGGTCGCTGGCGATGTGGCCGAGCGTAATCCGCTCGCCCGGTCCGGCGAAGATCGCCGAGTGCTCACCCACCACGTCGCCGCCGCGCAGCGCGGCGAAGCCAATGGCCCCCTCGCCCCGCGCGCCCGTCATGCCGTCACGCCCCGATTCACGGTTGGCAGCGAGGTCGATCCCCCGACCCTCCGCCGCCGCCTCGCCCAGCATCAGCGCGGTGCCCGAGGGGGCATCCACCTTGTGCCGATGGTGCATTTCGACGATCTCGATGTCGTAGTCCGGGCCCAGCGCCGCCGCGACCTTGCGCGTCAGCACGGTCAGCAGGTTCACGCCCAGGCTGAAATTGCCCGCCCGGATCACCGGGGTATGCACGGCGCACCGCTCCAGATGCGCGATCTGTTCGTCGGAGAGCCCCGTGGTGCCGATCACATGCACCGCCCCCGCCTGTGCGGCCAGCGTCCCGTGCTCCACCGTCGCCTCGGGCGCGGTGAAGTCGATCACGGCGTCAGAGGCGGCGATCGCGTCGATGGCCTCGGTCGCCACGACCACGTCCGATCCTGTCACCGGCAGCACGTCGCCCAGCCGCTTGCCCGCCCAGTCGTCTTCGGGCAGCACGGTCGCGCCCACCAGCGTGCAGCGCGCATCCTCGGCCACCGCCTGCGCCAGCATCCGGCCCATCCGGCCCGACACACCCGTCACCGTCACTGATATCATGCCCGTCCTCCCGTCTGTCGCGTCCCTAGATGCGCCGCGCGGCCCTCCGGGGCAAGGGCGCGGCTTGACACGCCGCCCGATCCGCACGACATGCGCCCAATGGCAAGGAACATCCATCACGAGGGCGCAGGCCCCTCCCAGCGGCAGCTTCGCGTGGGCGAGCTGATCCGCCGCGCCCTGTCCGACGCGCTGATGCGCGGCGACCTGCACGACCCGGAACTCGACCGCACCTCCATCACGGTCGGCGAGGTCCGCATGAGCCCCGACCTGCGCCACGCCACCGTCTTCGTCATGCCGCTGGGCGGCGGCGACGTACAGGCCGTCATCAAGGCGCTGGCGCGCAACCACGGCGAGTTGCGCCGGGCGGTTACCAAGGCGGTCACCCTGAAATACGCGCCCGACCTTCGCTTTCGGGCCGATGAAAGCTATGATCGGATGGATGAGACACGCCGCCTGCTCGCCCTCGACGAGGTTCGCCGCGACCTCGAGTCCCCGGACTGAAGGTCCGGGCATGGCGGGTTGAGCGATGCTGCGCCTGCCCGACTGGTTGCGCCGCGCGCGGCCCAGAGATCCCGAGAGCAGCCGCCGCATCCTGACGCCGGAGGAGGAGGCCCGCCGCGCCGCCCGCCGCGCCGAGATGGACGAGCTCGCGCGTGACCCGTCCTTCCTGCTGACGACGCAGAGCTTCCCGATCTACTACCTGCCGATCACCAAATGCGGCTGCACCTTCCTGAAAAACCTGTTCTACGCGCTCGACCACGGGAAGGAGCATCCCGACGGCATCTTCATCCATGACGGGGAGGAAGGGCTGATCCGCGCCGACGCGTCCGCCGAGGCGGAGGTCAAGGCGAGCCCTTACGTCTTCACCGTTCTGCGCGACCCGGTGGACCGGTTCGTCTCGATGTATTTCGACAAGATCTGGGGCGAGGGGGAGGTCAATTTCCCCCGCATCCGCGCGCACCTGGAGGAGGTCGGCGTCGTCGACCTGTCGCGCGACCTCGATGTCGAGGGGCACCGCGCCAACCTCGCCCGCCTGCTCGACTGGGTGGCGGACAATCTCGACGGCGGGACAGAGCTTGCGCAGAATTACCACTGGCGCCCGCAGGTCTCCCGCGTGAAGCGGGGGCGGATGTTCCCGGTCAACCACCTGACGCTCGAAGGGCTCGACTGGCAACTGCCGCTGCTGGTCGGCCCCGTGATCCCCGACATGGCCGAGCGGATGCAGGCGGTGAAGGCGCGCAACACGTCGAGCCGCCCGCCCGGCCTGACGGGTCTGGTGACCGAGGAGCTCGCCTCCGCGATCCGCCAGCTCTACCGCTTCGACACCCGCCTGCACGCCCGCGCGACCGCCCGCTGGGCCGGGCAGGCCCCCGACCGCCGGCCTACGCGCACGCCGCTCGCCATCAGCCCGAATCACCTGCGCCTGACGATGGTGGAGGGCAGCGCACCACCAACCGGGCTGGGCGGCGCCGCGCTGTCGGGAGTGGAATGGGCCGTCTATGCCCTGCAACGCAGCGGCAACGCGTTGGAGCCGCAGGACGCCTCCCGCGAGGAGATCGCCGCGGGAACGGTCCGGGCCTTGGCCATCCTGCGCGATCCCGTCACCCGCCTCGGCGCGGCCTATGCGGACCTGATCGCGAAGCGCCCCGCCTCGAGTCTGCTGCCGCACCTGACGGTGCTGGAGCGGCGCGAGGACTGGACTCCGGACCCGCAGGACACCGAGGCGCACCGGCGCAACGTCGCAATCCTGCTGACTTTCATGCGCCGTCGTGCCGAGGTCTTCCTCGACGCGGGTGGCCATCCCGAGACGCGGTTCCAGACCCACGACCTTGCCCCGCTGATCGACGCGGGCGCCACGCCGGTGGCCGCCGACCGGATTCACCCCGACCTCACCAAGCTCGATGGATTGGTGGTCGAGCCGCGCCGCATGGCCCGCGCCGCGGCCAAGATCGCCCTCGATCCAGGGATCGCAGATGCCTTCGACCCTCTGGTCGTCGAGACGATCCGCAGCCTTTACCGCGCCGATCAGGACCTCTATGAGCGGGCGCTCCCGCAGGACGGGGACGAGAGCGGAGGGGACGAGAATGGCGCGACGCAAGAAGGGACGTGACGTCCACGGCTGGCTGGTGATCGACAAGCCTGCGGACATCACCTCGACCGCCGTGGTCAACAAGGTCCGCTGGGCGCTCGATGCCAAGAAGGCAGGCCATGCGGGCACGCTCGACCCGGCGGCGACCGGCGTTCTGGCCGTGGCCCTGGGCGAGGCGACCAAGACCGTGCCCTTCATCACCGATGCCGACAAATGCTATCGCTTCACCGTCCGGCTGGGTGCGGCCACCAATACCGACGACGCGGAAGGCGAGGTCGTCGCCACCTCCACCGACCGACCCACCGACGATGCGATCCGCGAGGCGCTGCCCTTCTTCACCGGCGATATCGAGCAGGTGCCGCCGAAATTCTCCGCCGTGAAGATCGACGGTCAGCGCGCCTACAAGCTCGCCCGCGACGGCGAGGAGGTGGAGCTCGCCGCCCGTCCCCTGCATGTCGAGAGCCTTGAGATGATCGAGCGCGACGGCGACCTGCTGACGCTGGAGATGGTCTGCGGCAAGGGCGGCTATGTCCGCTCGATCGCGCGCGATCTTGGCGAACGGCTCGGCTGTCTCGGCCATGTCGACCACCTGCGTCGCGTCTGGTCCGGCCCGTTCGAGCCGGAGGACGGTATCGACTGGGACACGCTGGAACGGCTGGCCCGCGACCCCGCGCTCGACGACCACCTGCTGCCCCTCGCCGCCGGTCTGCACGATCTGGAAGAGGTGCGCGCCACTCCCGAAGGGGCCGTGCGCCTGCGCAACGGCAATCCCGGCCAGGTCGTGGCCTCCGCCGCCGAGTTCGGCGAGGAATGCTGGGCCAGCCTAGACGGCGAGCCGGTGGCCGTCGGCACCTATCGCGCGGGGATGCTGCACCCATCGCGGGTCTTCAACCTGTGAGTGCCTCCGGCGGGAGTATTTGTCGCCAATCCGAATGCACGATCCGGCGGCATGTCGATGGCGAAACCGTCTCGGAGGCCGAATTCTCCCCCTGCGGCACCTATCGCTATGCCCTCACGCGGCGCTGGTCGGACGGCCCGCGCCTCGCCTGGATCATGCTCAACCCCTCCAAGGCGGACGAGCGGCGCAACGATCCGACGGTCGTGCGATGCGAACGGCGGGCGCGCGCGGGCGGCTTCGGCGGGTTCCGCGTCGTCAACCTCTTCGCCCTGATGGCCACCGATCCGCGCGAATTGAAGGCACACGCCGAACCGGAGGGACCGGGCAATGCCGCCGCCCTGCGCGCCGCCTGCGACTGGGCCGACATCGTGGTCTGCGGTTGGGGCGTGCACGGCGCGCATCGCGGCCAGGGCAAGCGGGTCCGCACCCTGCTGTCGAAGTGGGGCGCGCGCCCGCGCGTGCTCGGCCTGACACGCGACGGCCACCCGCGCCACCCGCTCTATGTCGGCTATGCCCAAGGTTTCGTCGATTGGCCGGAGGGCGTGGCATGACCCCCCGCCAGCGCGGCCTCGCCATTGCCGTCCTCGCCGTTGCGATCCTGCTGCCCGATACGCTGCTCTACCGCCTGATCGGCGCGGATGAGTGGACCATCATGGTCTGGCGCGCCGGTTTTCAGGGCGCGGTGCTGTGGGCCGGGCTCGCCGTGCTGCATCGCGGGCGCGTGCCCGTCGGCCAGCTCGGCCGCGTCGGCCTCGCTTTCGCCGCGACGATGGGGGTGGCGAATGTGTGCTTCACCCTCGCCGTCTCGTGGACGACAGTGGCCAACACCCTTTTCGTCATCGCGCTCACCCCGCTCTGGGCCGCGCTGATCTCGTGGCTGCTGCTGGGCGAACGCCTGTCGCCCCGCGTCGTGCTGACGATCCTGACCGCGCTGATCGGCGTCGGCCTGCTGCTGAGCGGCGAGGATACCGGCGGCGTCGCGCACTGGTCGGGCAACCTCGCGGCCTTCGGCTGTTCGCTGTGCATGGGGCTGGGCTTCACGCTGGCCCGTCTCGGCGCGGGGCGGCCGATGGTGGCGGGGCTGGCCCTGTCGACGGTGGTCCCGGTGCTGTTCGGCGCGGCGATGGGCGGCGCGGTGCTGCCGACGCTGACCGACCTGCCGCTGCTGCTGGGCATGGGGGCGTTCATCGCGCCGGTCAGCTTCGCGCTGCTGACGCTGGCCGCGCGCGACCTGCCCTCGGCGGAGGTGAGCCTGATCCTGCTGCTCGAAACCGCCCTTGGCCCCGTACTCGTCTGGTGGGTGGTGGGGGAGGATCCCGGCGACCGCGCGGTGCTGGGCGGCGGCATCGTGGTGGCGGCGCTGGTCGTCTCGAACCTCGTGGCGCTGCGGCGTGCGAAGGGGGTTTCGCGCGTCCCCGAATCGTGACATAGGCACCGGGTCGCGCGGGATCCGCCGCCGCGACCCCTTCGCCGTTTCCCGACCATGCTGGACGACATCCCGGCATCGGCCGCGGGGCGCGGGGCTTCCCAGACTACGAACCGAAAGGATGACCCGATGTCGATCACGCCCGAGCTGAAAGAGAAGCTCATCAAGGATTACGGCACCAAGGACGGCGATACCGGCTCCCCCGAGGTGCAGGTCGCGATCCTGACCAGCCGCATCACCACGCTGACCGAGCACTTCAAGACCCACAAGAAGGACAACCACTCCCGCCGTGGCCTTCTGAAGATGGTCGCCCAGCGCCGCAAGCTGCTGGACTACGTGCGCGGCAAGGACGAGGCCCGCTACCAGGACCTCATCAAGCGCCTCGGCATCCGCCGCTGAGCGACGCGCCGGTTGCAGACACGAAGGGCCGTCCCGAAAGGGGCGGCCTTCTGTGCTCTATGGGTTGTATGCGGATGCCCAACCCTCAGACCACTCATTGTAGGATATTGCCCAAGGCATGAAATCCGGTGTGGGTTTCGGCTTCTGCCAATTGTTCCTTCCGAAGAATCGCGAAACCACTGCACAGCACTCTGACGGCACAGAATTAACATGGTGAACGTTAAATTTCGGTTTAAGATAAGAAATCAATGCCCGCTCTGCAGCATCTAAATCCTTAGGTCGATTCCCTTTGAGGCGGCGCCCTGGAACACCGGTAGTCGTCAATTCCCCAAGATAATATTCATCAGCAGCATTGTGATTGAGTGTATGCTGATTGTTAAACCTTGTTCCTGGTGAGATGGTCAGCCCAACATAAACGACCTTTCTAAAACCTGCAGCCTTCTCGATGGCCATATAGAGGCATCTCTCTGAGTCGAGATAACCTGCCTCGCGCTTGAGGCGCTTGAAACTCTTATAAGGACCATACCAATCGACTAGTGCCGCGATACCCATTTCTTCTCCCATATCTGCCGCATCAAAATTGTTTTGATTCTACGCATCGGCAAGGCGCTTTTTTGACATCGTTTCTGCAATGGGCCCTTAACAAAGCCCCCCCTACCCTTCCCCCCCGTTTTCCGCTACATCCCCACAATCTGAAACGCGGCGCTGCGACCCTCCGGCCCGCGCAGGACAGGATGAAGGGGGTTGGCGGCAATGGGGCCGCGTATGACAGGGGCACCCGGAGGGCCGGGCCAAGCCCCCGGAAGGACGTAGAATGTTCAACGAATTCAAGAAATCCATCGAGTGGGGCGGTGACACGCTCACGCTCGAAACCGGGAAGATCGCGCGCCAGGCGGATGCCGCCGTGGTCGCCACCTATGGCGAGACCTCCGTGATGGCCGCCGTGGTGTTCGAAAAGCAGCCCAAGGTCGGCTTCGACTTCTTCCCGCTGACGGTCCACTACCAGGAAAAATACTATGCGGCCGGCAAGATCCCCGGCGGCTTCTTCAAGCGCGAGGCGCGTCCGACGGAGAAGGAGACGCTGACCTCCCGCCTGATCGACCGCCCGATCCGCCCGCTCTTCGTGCCGGGCTTCAAGCATGAGACGCAGGTAATCTGCACCGTGCTGAGCCACGACCTCGAAAACGACCCGGACGTGGTCGCGATGATCGCGGCCTCCGCCGCCCTGACCCTGTCGGGCGCACCCTTCATGGGCCCGATCGGCTGCGCACGCGTCGGCTACGCGAACGGCGAATACGTGCTGAACCCGTCCGTCGACGACATGCACAAGCTGCGCGAGAACCCCGAGCAGCAGCTCGACCTCGTCGTCGCGGGCACCAAGGACGCCGTGATGATGGTCGAGTCCGAGGCCTACGAGCTGTCGGAAGAAGTGATGCTGGGCGCCGTGACCTTCGGTCACGAGCAGATGCAGCCGGTCATCGACATGATCATCGGCTTGGCCGAGCAGGCCGCGAACGACCCGTTCGACTTCACCCCGCCGGACTATTCCGACCTGTTCGCGCGCCTGCGCGATCTGGGCGAGGCCGAGATGAAGGCCGCCTTCGCCATCCGCGACAAGCAGGAGCGTCAGGCCGCCATCTCCGCCGCCCGCGACAGCATCAAGGAAAAGCTGAGCGAGGAAGAGCTGGAGGACGCTAATCTCGGCTCCGCCATGAAGAAGCTCGAATCCTCTGTCCTGCGCGGCGACGTGGTGAAGAACGGCAACCGCATCGACGGGCGCAAGCTAGATGAGGTGCGTGACATCGTGTGCGAAACGGGCCTGCTGCCCCGGACCCACGGCTCCGCGCTGTTCACCCGTGGCGAGACGCAGGGCCTCGTGGTCACCACGCTCGGCACCGGCGACGACGAGCAGATCATCGACGCGCTGCATGGCGAGAGCCGCTCGAACTTCCTCCTGCACTACAACTTCCCCCCGTACTCCGTGGGTGAGGCCGGCCGCATGATGGGTCCGGGTCGGCGCGAGATCGGCCACGGCAAGCTTGCCTGGCGCGCGCTTCAGGCCGTGCTGCCCGCGGCGACCGACTTCCCCTACACGATCCGCGTGGTGTCCGAGATCACCGAGTCGAACGGCTCCTCCTCCATGGCGTCGGTCTGCGGCGGGTCGCTGTCGATGATGGATGCGGGCGTGCCGCTGAAATCCGCGGTCGCGGGCGTCGCGATGGGCCTGGTGCTGGAAGATGACGGCGATTACGCGGTCCTCACCGACATCCTAGGCGACGAGGATCACCTCGGCGACATGGACTTCAAGGTCGCGGGAACCGAGAACGGCATCACCTCGCTGCAGATGGACATCAAGGTCGCGGGCATCACGCCGCAGATCATGGAGACTGCCCTGGCGCAGGCCAAGGACGGACGGATGCACATCCTGGGCGAGATGGCGAAGGCCCTGACAGGGGCCGCCGACTTCTCCGTCCACGCGCCGCGCATCGAGACGATGACCGTTCCCACCGACAAGATCCGCGAAGTGATCGGTTCGGGCGGCAAGGTCATCCGCTCCATCGTCGAGGAATCCGGCGCCAAGGTCGACATCAACGACGACGGCGTCATCAAGATCGCGTCCCCGAACGGCGAGGCCATCGACAAGGCCCGC
Source organism: Roseobacter sp. HKCCA0434 (assembly GCF_032464675.1). Classification (NCBI taxonomy): domain Bacteria; kingdom Pseudomonadati; phylum Pseudomonadota; class Alphaproteobacteria; order Rhodobacterales; family Roseobacteraceae; genus Roseobacter; species Roseobacter sp. HKCCA0434. The sequence continues at coordinate 13,927 of NZ_JAWDKL010000034.1, read as the reverse complement.
GCCATGATCCACTCGATCGTGGCCGAGCCCGAGGTCGGCGAGATCTATACCGGCAAGGTCGTCAAGCTGATGGATTTCGGCGCCTTCGTGAACTTCTTCGGCAAGCGCGACGGGCTCGTCCATGTCAGCCAGCTGTCGAACGAGCGCGTTGGCCACCCGAAGGATATCCTGAGCGAAGGCCAGGAAGTGAAGGTCAAGCTGATGGGCTTCGACGATCGTGGCAAGGTCCGCCTGTCGATGAAGGTCGTCGACCAGGAAACCGGCGAAGAGATCAAGAAGGAGGGCTGAGGCCCCCTTCGCGAGACAGGAAAGGCCCCGGAGCGATCCGGGGCCTTTTCATTTTGCGAGGGCGTCGCCTAGGCTCGCAGCCATGCGCTCATTCCTCGCCGTCGCGGTCCTCCTGCTGACCATCGTCCCCGTGCTGGCGCAGCCCGCATGGACGCCCGGCGAGAGCCGCTTCATCTTTGAGAACGGCACCGGGCGCGCCACGACCACCGGCCAGAGAGGCCCCGACGGTCGGGACGTGCTGCCCTCCGACCGCTTCGCCATCGCCTCGGTGGCCAAGCTCTATCTCGCCGTCGCATTGCTGCGCGCGCAGGAAGATGGCCTGATCGACCTCGACACCCCCGTCGGCGCGCTTTTGCCGCGCGACGTCACCGCGCCTTTCGGCGGTCTGAAGGCCACGACCACACGGCACCTGCTGGCAATGCGCAGCGGTCTGCCCGACTATCTCGACGACCAGTTCGTCGAGGACATTCTCGCCCGCCGCCTCGACGATCCGCTGGCGGAGGCTCTCGTCATCGCCACGGATCAGCCGCGCCTGTTCCCGGCAGGCGCGGGCTTCGACTATTCCAACACCAATTATCTGTTGGCCGAGCTGGTCCTGCATCAGGCCACCGGCCGATCCACGGCCGAAAATCTCGCCCGCTACATCTTCGCGCCGCTCGGGCTGAGCGAGACCGCGCGCCACGGTCCCGGCGCGCTGCCGGACGTGGCGGGCTACGAGGCGGGGCTCGACGCCTCTCCTTCTCAGATCGAAGGCTACTACGCGCAGCCCGGCTTCGCCGATGGCGGTCTGATCGCCAGCGCGCGCGACGTGGCCGCCGTGTACCGCGCCCTGTTCCTCGACCGGACGCTGCTGGGCGGCCGTGCCTTCGCCGAATTGATCGCCGACGCGGAGGGCGACGGCTATGGCCTCGGGGTGAACGTGGATCACGACCCGACCGATGGCCCCGTCTACGGCCACGCGGGCGGCGACCTCGGCTTTGCGTCCTACGCCGAAGCCATCCCCCGGCGCGGCCGCGTCACGGTCATCCTGTCGGCGGATGCCGACGCCGATCCGTAGGCCGCGCTCACACCGTCGGCGTCACGTCCCGTGGCGGGGCGTTCCGCCCCAGCTCCGCCTTCGCCAGCTCCAGATTCTTCAGGTTCGCCTTGTAGGCCACGTCGAAGATCGTGCCGACCACGGGGATCGAGCCGAACAGGTAGTCGAGCCCTGCATTCACGCCCATTTTCGCCAGCGTCCGCTTGCGCGCACCGCCCTGATAGGCTTCCCAGATCAGATAGGCCGCCATCGCGCCCGCCACGGTATCGCCCGCGACCGGCACGATGGAGAGGATCCCGTCCCAGCCGAAGCGGATCTTCGTGCCCGGAATGCGGAATTTCGAGTCGAGCGTCCGCGCCAGCTTGTCGAGACGGGCGAGCCGCGCGCTGTTGTCCAGCTGTGTCATCGGATGGGTCATCGGCGCGCGATGATCCAGATCGCGTGCACGATGCCGGGGATGTAGCCCAGGATCGTCAGAAGGATGTTCAGCCAGAAATGCAGGCCGATGCCCACCTGCAGGAACACGCCGAGCGGCGGCAGCAGGATCGACAGGAGGATGCGGATCAGGTCCATGTGAAATTACCTCGTGAGTAAAAATGTCACGGGACCAACCACGCGCCCCCCGGCCCGGTTCCCGCCTACTCGAAGGGGACCGGCGCCTCGAACCTGTGCCACGCGCCGCCATCGGGGTGCCGCAGGTCGAGCGTACGGGCATGCAGCATCAGCCGCGACGCGCGCGGCCCGCCATAGAACCGGTCGCCCAGGATCGGGTGCCCCATCTCCAGGCAATGCACCCGCAACTGGTGGCTGCGCCCCGTGCGCGGATAGAGGTCCAGCCGCGTGCTCTCGGCCCCCCGCGCCTCCACCTCCCACCGGGTGAAGGCGGGCTTGCCCCGCGCGAAATCCACCATCTGCAGGGGCCGGTTCGGCCAGTCCGCGATCAGCGGCAGCGCCACGAACCCCGCCCGCCCCGCGACGCGGCCCGCCACCCGCGCGACATAGCTCTTGCGCACCTGCCGCCGCTCGAACTGCCAGTTGAGATGCCGCTGCGCCAGCGCCGTGCGCGCGAAGACCATGATCCCCGACGTATCCATGTCGAGCCGGTGGATCAGCAGCGCCTCGGGCCACTCCAGCCGCAGCCGCGCCTCCAGGCAGTCGGCGAAATTCTTGCCCGGCACGCTCAGCAGACCCGACGGTTTCGACACCACCAGCAGATGCGCATCGGCATGGATCACCTCGACCGGCCCGCGCGGCGGGTCGTAGGCGATCATCGGCGGCGGTTTGATATTGACGCGAGGCTCCATCGGCCCTCCTGATACAGGCGCGAGGAGCCCCGATGCAATCCAACGACACCAAGCGCGGCATCGGCCTGATGATCGCCACCACCTTCGTCTTCGCCGCGCAGGACGGGATCAGCCGCCACCTGGCCGCGGAATACAACGTCATCCTGATCGTGATGATCCGCTACTGGTTCTTCGCGGCCTTCGTCGTGGCGCTCAGCGCCAGCCGTCCCGGCGGAGTGCGCACGACCGCGCGCACGACGCAGCCGGTGCTGCAGATCTTCCGCGGGCTGCTGCTGGTGTCGGAGATCTGCGTCATGGTCCTCGCCTTCACCCTGCTGGGGTTGATCGAGAGCCATGCCGTCTTCGCCATGTACCCGCTGCTGATCGCCGCCCTTTCGGGCCCCGTATTGGGCGAGAGCGTCGGCTGGCGGCGCTGGGTCGCGATCGGCGTCGGCTTCGTCGGCGTGCTGATCATCCTGCGCCCCGGCCTGCGCGTCTTCGCGCCAGAGGCACTGGTGCCGCTGCTCGCAGCCCTCATGTTCGCGCTCTACGGCCTGCTGACACGCCGTGCGGCGCGCGACGACACGGCGGCGACCTCCTTCTTCTGGACCGGGGTGGCCGGAATGGTGGCGATCACCTGCGTCGGCCCGTTCTTCTGGGAGCCGATGCGCGGGGGCGACTGGGCGTGGATGGGCCTCCTGTGCCTGACCGGCGCCTTCGGCCACTGGCTGCTGATCAAGACCTACGAGGCGGCGGAGGCGGGCACCGTGCAGCCCTTCGCCTATTTCCAGCTGGTCTTCGCCACGATCATCGGCCTCGCCGTATTCGGCGAGGCGCTCGATCCCTGGACGCTGGCGGGCGGCGGCCTGATCGTGGCCGCCGGGCTCTACACCCTGTTCCGCACGCGCCGCGTGGGCTGAGGCCCAGCGCGCGCGACATAGGCGGCCGAGGCCTCAGCCCCGCGTGATGTCCGCGCCGATCCGCAGCGGCACAGGCTCCCCTTCGAGGCGCTGGCGGTAGACATGCATCCCCTCCAGCACGCGCATCACGTAGTTGCGCGTCTCGTCGAACGGGATGCTTTCGATCCAGTCCACGGCGCCCTCGACGCTCATCCGGCGCGGGTCGCCATAGCGCTGCGCCCACTGGCGCGGACGGCCCGGCCCCGCATTATAGGCGGCAGCGGCCATGATATAGCTGCCGTCGAAGGTCGAAAGCTGATCGCTGAGATAGGTCGTGCCCAGCCGGATGTTGTAAGCCGGATCGGTCTTCAGCCCGTCCAGCGAGTATTCGATGCCGAGCTGTCGGCTCACGTCCCGTGCCGTGCCGGGCATCAACTGCATCAGGCCGCGCGCGCCCACATGGCTCTCGGCCTCGGGGTTCAGCTCGCTTTCCTGCCGCGACAGGGCCATGACCATCTCGGCGGGCAGGTTCGCGGGCAGCTGCGGCAGGTCCATCATCGGATAGAGCGTCAGCGGCAGCGTCACGCCTTCCTGCGCCGCGACCTTGGACAAGCGCACCGCGCTGTCCTCGCGCCCAGCCACGTCGATGGCGAATTGCGCGATCGCGCTCATCAGCTCCGGATCCGTCTGGTCGAGCAGCATCCGCGTCAGGAACAGCTCCCCGTTGACCCAGTCGCCCCCGGCATAGAGCAGCGCCGCCGCGACGAAGCGCGGATCGTCCGCCAGCCGGGTATCCTCCCAGTCCACCGGCGCGCCCTGTGCATAGGTCGGATCGACCGTCGCGCCGATCTCCTCGGCGGCCAGTTGGCCGTAGAAGCTGACCTGGTGCTCGGCCCCAGCCGCGTAGGCTTCGCGCGCCGCGGCCGCATTGCCCGCCGCGTCATGCGCCCGGCCCAGCCAGTAACCGCCCCGCCCCAGCGAGATCGGCGTATCCACCGCGGCAGAGAACCGCTCGAAATGCCGCACCGCCGTGGCGGGATTGCGCAGCTTGGTCAGCTGCAGGTAGCCCGACAGCCATTCCAGCTCGGCGAAGGTCGACCCCTCGCTCAGCCCGTGGCGCGAGGCGATCTCGTAGGCGCGCGAGAAGTTGCCCCCCCGCATCGCACTGCGCGCGTAATCGCGTCGGTAGCGCGCCCAGGCCTCGGGCTGGCCCAGCATCTCGGCCGACCCCGAACGCTCGCGCAGCAGCTCCAGCGCGGTGTCGAGCCTGCGCTCGCGCCGCCAGCGGAACCGGTCATAGGCGAGGCCCGGATCGTCCTGCAGGCTCTCGGGCACCTCGTCGATCAGCCCGTTCACCCCGTTCTCGTAGCGGCGCAGCGCGATCCTTGCTCGGGCCAGCGCCTGCCAGTCGGCATCCACACGGCCCAGCATCCGGCCCGCCTCGGTCAGCCGCCCGTTCCAGATCGCGTTGTCGAGCCGCTCCTCGTGCAGGGGCGTCACGATCTCAGCGTAATTGGCGAGGATCAGCGCCTCCCCCGCACCGTCGAGCGAGAAGTCCCGCCAGGCCCGCGCCACCAGCGCCTCGGCCTCGTCCTCCCGCCCCAGCGTGGTCAGCGCACGGGCCAGCGCAACGACGCCATTGCCCGATTGAGGGTCCTCCCCGTCGAAGAAGGTCAGCACGTCCTGCGCGCGTGCATTCGCGGGGATCGTCGGCTCGCCACCCCGGCGCAGCCGCGGCAGCCCCGGCCAGTCGCCGTTGCGCTGCAGGAACAGGACGTAGTCGGCCCAGGCGGCGTTGCCCGCGCGCAGCCGCTCCCATTCCACGACCTGCAGGGCGACGTCCTCGCCCGTGGCGCGCGCCGCATTGGTGGCGCGCACCCAGTCGCGCGCATCCGCGGCCTCGACCATCGCCACCGCCTGCGCGCGGGCGGAAGCGCTCAGCTCCTGCGCCGCCCCCGGCATCGCCAATGCGGCCATCGCCGCCGCTGGCAGGATCATTCTCGACAAGTACGCAAAAATCACTAGAACCCCCGACACGTCCCGAATTGCTGTTGCCCTCCACGATAGGGCGCGGCACTCCGGGTTCCACTCACGGCTTCGCGGGGCACTGCTTTCCGCGCGCCAAGACCCCTTTCGGAGGCTCCCCGCGATGTTCAAAGGTTCGATCCCCGCGCTCATCACCCCCTTCACGGACGGGAAGATCGACGAAAAGGCGCTGCGTGCGCTGGTGGACTGGCATGTCGCGGAAGGCTCGCACGGACTCGTTGCCGCAGGCACCACGGCCGAGAGCCCGACGCTCAGCCACGAGGAGCACGAGCAGGTCGTCGAGATCGTGGTCGAACAGGCCGCGGGCCGCATCCCCGTGATCGCAGGCGCGGGTTCCAACAACACGGTCGAGGCGATCCGCTTCGCCCGCCACGCGGGCGAGGTCGGCGCGGACGGCCTGCTGATCGTGACCCCCTATTACAACAAGCCCAACCAGGCCGGCATGGTGGCGCATTTCCGCGCGATCCACGACGCCAGCTCCCTGCCGATCCTGCTCTACAACATCCCTTCCCGCTCGGTCGTGGACCTGACGCCCGCGACGATGGGCGAGATCGCCGAGCTGGAGCGCGTGATCGGCGTCAAGGACGCGACCGGCGATGTCGGCCGCATCTCCGACCAGCGCCTCGCCTGCGGGACGGATTTCGTCCAGCTCTCCGGCAATGACGAAACCGCGCTGGCGGTCAACGCGCATGGCGGCTCGGGCTGCATCACCACCGTCGGCAACATCGCGCCGCGTCTGTGTGCCGAGCTGCACCAGGCCTGCCTCGATGGCGACTACGCAAAGGCCCTCACGGTGCAGGACAAGCTGTTCCCGCTGTTCCGCGCCGCCTTCGTCGAACCGAACCCGGTGCCCACGAAATACGCGATGAGCCTTTTGGACCTGTGTTCGGAAGAGGTGCGCTTGCCCCTCGTCACCGCGTCCGAGGACACCAAGTCGCGCATCCGCAACGCGATGGAGCATGCGGGCCTGTTGTAAGACCCGCAGCCGCCCTATCTGACGCGCATGGCACAGAAGAAGAAACCCTCCGAGATCGGCAAGCTCGTCGCCGAGAACCGCAAGGCGCGGTACAATTACGCCGTCGAGGACACGCTCGAGACCGGCATCGTGCTGCAAGGCTCCGAGGTGAAGAGCCTGCGCGCGGGCGGTGCCAACATCGCCGAAAGCTATGCCAGCGTCGAGAATGGCGAGCTGTGGCTCATCAACTCCTACGTGGCCCCCTTCGGTCAGGCGATGAACCGCGCCTTCGGGCACGAGGAACGACGGCACCGCAAGCTGCTGGTGTCGAAGCGCGAGCTCGCCCGGCTCTGGCAGGGCGTCGGCCGCGAAGGCATGACGCTGGTGCCGCTGAAGCTCTACTTCAACGAGCGCGGCATCGCGAAGCTGCTGCTGGGCCTCGCGAAGGGCAAGAAACAGCAGGACAAGCGCGACACCGAGAAGAAGCGCGACTGGCAGCGCCAGAAGGCAAGGCTTCTGGGTAACTGACCCCGCCCCGGCCCCCGATCCGGGGCTGCGCGCCAGACTTGCACCCCGCGCGGAATCAAGGGCGCCAGCCCGCCGCGCATCGCCGGGCCGCCCCCCGGCACGGCGATTTGGCTGATCGAGGCGCGCGGCGGCGAAGCTATACGGACTTGGCCGCCATAAATTGCCATGCTCAACCGTCGGATCGCCGCACCGCGGCCCGTCAATGCGCGCCTACACGCCCCGGCCCCCGGGCCGGGGCCTCGCCGCCAAGAAGGTTAACGCCGCATTAACCCTTTCCCCGCGGGGAAAGGAAAAACCCGGCCGTCCGACCAAACCCGCCGACCCGGCCCTGGTTTCCCCACGGGGAAATGGTCAGGCCTCCAGACCCATTCCCCAGGGGGAAGATATCAGGCCACCGCCTTCAGCACCGCATCCGTGCTCAGCACCGCCAGCGCGGCCCGCGCGGCCTCGGCGCCCTTCTCCAAGAAATGGCTCTCGAAGAAGGCGATGTGCTGCGGCGTCTCCTGGAAGTTATGCGGCGTCAGCACCACCGACAGCACCGGCACGTCGGTGTCCATCTGCGCGCGCATCAGCCCGTCCACCACCGCGCTCGACACGAAATCGTGCCGGTAGATGCCGCCATCCACGACGAAGGCCGCCCCGACCACCGCGGCATAGCGACCGGACGCCGCCAGCCGCCGCGCCAGCAGCGGGATCTCGAACGCGCCGGGCAAGTCGTAGACATCGACTGCCACATCCTGGCCTCGCCGCTCCAGCTCGGCGAGGAAGCCTTCATGCGCGCGGTCCACTACATTGGCGTGCCAGCGGGCACGGATGAAGGCGAAGCGGGTTTCCTGTGTCATCTCATCTCTCCTTTGCTCCAAGTGACACGGACCCAGGGCATTGGAGAGCGGGCCGCAACGCGCGACCGCCCCCGTTCTCTCGCATCCGGACTGTTACCGTCGGCCCCGGAATTTCACCGGATCTGCTGACACCTGCATCGCAGGCCGCTCGCGGGCTATGACCGCCGGTGGGGAATTGCACCCCGCCCCGAGAACGTCGCCGCCCCTATGCGAGGCGACGGAGGCAGGTTAGCAAGGGAGCCATGGACAGCACAGCCGCAAACGACACCGCAGAACCCGATGACGCCACGATCCTCGCGGCGATCGGCGCGACCTGGCCGCCCGCCTCCTACCGCCAGCGGGGCGACTGGCTGACCCGCGACGGCGGCGGCGGCGGCAGTCGCGTCTCGGCCAGCACCGCCATGACACGCGGTGCCGTCCCCGACCCGGCGGAGGCAGGCCCGCTCGTCATGGTGCGCCCCGGCGAGGCGGCGCTCGACGCGGCGCTGGAGGGTGCCGGGTACGCTCTCAGGGACCCCACACGCATCCTGATCGCCCCGTCGGCCACGATAGCCCAAGGCCTGCCGCGCGGCCCGCGCACGACCACCGGCGACGGCCCCGTCGCGCGGATGGAGGAGATTTGGGCGGAGGACGGCATCGGGCCGGAACGGCTCGCGATCATGGAGCGTGCAACGGCACCGAAGGCCTGGCTGGCGGGCCGGATCGGCGACCGCCCCGCGGGGGCCGGCTTCGTGGCCGCGCACGGCTCCGTCGCCATGCTGCACGCCCTGACCGTGACGGGTGCGCATCGCCGCAACGGCCTCGCCACCGACCTGACCCGCGCCGCGGCGCACTGGGCCGCCATCAACGGCGCGCCCTGGCTTGCCCTGCTTGTCACCGAGGCCAATGCCCCGGCCCGCGCTCTCTACGCCCGCCTCGGTTTCGAGGATCGGGGCGGCTATCACTATCGCATCCGGGAGGACAGATGACCGACACGCACCCCACCGCCCTGAACCTCGCGCGTGAGGAGCCGCTGCCCGAGCGCACGGCCAAGTTCTTCGCCATCTGCGAGGAGAAGCTGGGCCTCGTCCCCAACGTGCTGCAAGCCTACGCGCACGACACGGCCAAGCTCGACGCCTTCAGCGCCATGTACAACCAGTTGATGCTGGGCGAGAGCGGCCTGACCAAGCTGGAGCGGGAGATGGTCGCCGTGACCGTCAGCGCGCTCAACCGCTGCTTCTATTGCCTCGTCGCGCACGGTGCGGCGGTGCGGGAGCTGTCGGGCAAGCCGGAACTGGGCGAGGCGCTGGTGATGAACTGGCGCGTGGCCGAATTGACCGACAAGCAGCGCGCCATGCTGACCTTCGTCGAGAAGATGACGCTCGAATCCCACCGGGTGGAGGAGCCGGACCGCCAGGCGCTGCGCGATGCGGGCTGGACCGACCAGGACATTTGGGACATCGCCGCCGTGGCGGGGTTCTTCAACATGTCCAACCGGATGAGTTCGGCCGTCGCGATGCGGCCGAACCCCGAATATCACGCGGCGGGTCGCTGAGCGCCCGCCGCGCAGAGCTCAGTGCTTGGGCACCGGGTCGAGCTTGACGGCGGGGTTCTGCTTCGCCGTCTTCTCCGCCATGTCGACGGCCTTCTGCGTCAGCTCGTGCTGCTTGCTGAGCGCGTCCTGAGCCGCGTCCGCGCCGGCCTCGACCGTCTCTTCGGCCTCGGTCTGAAGCGTTTCAGCCTCCGCGAAGGACGCATCGGGACCCAGTGGCAGGGCGCGCATGTAGTCGTCGAAGGCCTGCGACCACTCGCGGCCCCCGGCCATGTCGGTGAAGAGACGGGTATTGGCGACGGCGACCTTCATCGGCGCTGTAGCCATCCAGCTCACGAAATCGGACTGCATCATGTCGAAATATCCTTACTGAAACGTGCCACATGGCACGGGTAAGGAACGTGCTGCAGCGCACGCTGTTCCCGCGCATGATGCCGCAGGTGCGAAAAGAAAAAGCCCGGAGCGAATGCTCCGGGCCCTTGTCTTCGGCGATGTCGGACAGGTCAGTGCAGCTTCTGCCCGACCTCGGAAATCGAGCCGTCGATCAACGCGTCGGCGCGGGAGGCGTCCATCTTCTGCGCGATGACCTCGCGCGCGGCGGCCACAGCCACCTCGACGGCGCGATCCTTCACTTCGCGCATCGCGTTCGCCTCGGCGGAGGCGATCTGGTCCTTCGCGGCGGCGAGGCGACGCTCGATCGACTGCGCGAGTTCCTCCTTCGCCACCTCGGCATTGGCCTGCGCGTCGGCCTTCGCCTTGGTCACGATGTCGGCGGCGGCCTGCTCGACCTCCTTCTGCTTGCGCTCGTAGGTCGCGAGGACCTGCTGCGCTTCCTCGCGCAGGGCGCGGGCCTCGGCCAGGTCGGCGCGGATCTTGTCGGCCCGGTCGTCGAGCGCCTTGGTCAGCATCTTGGGCGCGCCGAAATAGACCAGCACGGCGAGGAAGATGACGAAGCCGATCGCGACGACGATGTCGGTGTTGTAGAGGAAATCCATCGCTCTCTCCTTACGCGCGGCTGCGGGATTCGACGGCGGCGTTCACCGCGGCCTCGTCGGCGAGCTCGGGCGTCAGCGCCGCGACCAGCGCCTGCGCGGTCTCCTTGGCGACCTGCTCGACCGCCGCGGCGGCCTCGTCGCGGATCACGGCGATACGGGCCTCGCTCTCGGCCGTCTGGGCGGAGATCTGGGCGTCGGCATCGGCCATCGCGGCGTCGACCTCCTTCTGGATGTCGGCGCGGGTCGCATCGGCGATGCGGTTCGCCTCGGTCCGCGCGTCGGCGAGGGCCTGCTCGTAGGCGGCCTCTGCCGCATCGGCCTGGCGGCGGTAGTCGGCGGCCCGTTCGATATCGTTGGCGATGGCGTCCTGACGTTCCTCGATCGTCGCGCCGATGCGCGGCAGCGCGATGCGCGAGAACAGGAAGTAGATCACGGCCAGCGCGACCAGCAGCCAGACGATCTGGCTGGGGAAGGTCTCGATGGCAAGCTGCGGCATGCCGACCGATTCGTATTCAGCGCCTTCCACGGTAGGTGTCGCCATGACGGGTCTCCGAAATCTTGCGGTTGGCGGCGGGAGCGGGTGCCCCTCCGCCGGAAAACGGGTGCGGCCCCGAAGGGCCGGTCAGATCGCGCCCCGGAAAGGGGGCAGCCGCCTCGCCCTCGCAAGGGCGAAGCGGCGAGCGCCGTATCAGACGGCGAACATCAGCAGCAGGGCGACGAGGAACGAGAAGATCCCCAGCGCTTCCGCGAATGCGATGCCGATGAACAGCGTGGCGGTCTGCTCGCCTGCCGCTGCCGGGTTGCGAAGCGCGCCGGACAGGAAGTTGCCTGCGACGTTGCCCACACCGATGGCCGCGAGGCCCATGCCGAGAGCGGCGAGGCCGACACCGATGTACTGGCCGAGTTCTCCGATATTGCCTTCCATTTGAATGCTCCTTTGGATTGGCGTGAGAGTTCGTGGATTGAGGGTCCGACCCCGGTGCCGTCAGTGGCCCGGATGGAATGCGTCATGCAGGTAGACGCAGGTCAGGATGGTGAAGACGTAGGCCTGGATGACCGCCACCAGCAGTTCCAGCCCGTAGATCGCGGTGATGCCGAGGATCGGCACGATCGCGCCCGGTCCGAAGGTCAGCACCGCCAGCCCGCCGGCGAAGCCCGCGAACACCTTGAGCACCGCGTGGCCCGCCATCAGGTTGGCCGCCAGACGGATGGAGTGGCTGACCGGGCGGACGAAATAGGAGATCAGTTCGATCACCGCGAGGATCGGCTTCAGCCAGCCGGGCGCGTCGCTCGGCCAGAAGAGCTTGAGGAACCCCGCACCGTTGCGCACGAAGCCCAGCACCGTCACCCCGACGAAGACCAGCAGCGCCAGCACGCCGGTCGCCGCGATGTGCGAGGTGACGGAGAAGCTGGTCGGGATCAGGGCCAGGAGGTTGGCGAACAGGATGAAGGTGAACAGCGTCATGATGTGCGGCATGTAGCGGGTGGCTTCCTTGCCCGCGACGTCCTCGATCATCTTGTAGACGAAGCCGTAGATCATCTCGCCCACGGACTGGATGCGGCTGGGCACCATCGCGCGGCCGCGGCTGCCCAGGACGAACAGCGCCGCGATGCACAGCACGGTGATCGTCAGCCAGATCATCTGGTTGGTGATCATCCAGATCCCGCCGAAGCCGACGGGCGTCTCGCCATCGAGGCTGGAGACGATGAACTGGTCCATGGGGTGGATCGCGAAAAGTTCGCCTTCTGCGGGTGTTGCCACGTCTCGTCCCTCACTCGTGCCGCGCGTCGGCGGATGTCTCGTCGCGCGCGGTGCGCGCCTGTCTTGCCTGCACCTGCTTGGCGGTGCGCATTGCCGTCCGCACCCCGGCGATGAAGCCCAGGATGCCGAAGATCGCAAGGAAGATGGGCAAGGTTCCCAGCAGCCAATCCAGCGCCCAGCCGATCACCAGCCCGATGATCATTCCGGCGACCAGTTCGATCACCATCTGCCAGGCGAGGTTCGCCTTGTGGTACTTGCTATCCTCCACCGGCTTCGGGGCATGGGCGGCGCGGGCCTTCTTGATCCGCGCGTCGAGGTCTTCGAGCGATTTCCTGTCCGCCATCAGACCCTCCCCGACCTTCAGCCGATTTGCGCGGACCATAGGCAGGGGGGCGGGGTGTGTCAATACAGGCGGTCGCCGCGCAAAATACTGATTTGTTTATGAATTTCAGAATTCGGTGAATTGGCCTCACCCGCGCGCTCGGCCAAACTCGATGGCCATCTTCATTCAACCGAACGGTTGATGATTCAGGTTGAAGCCGCCAGAGTGCCGCAATGCCCGATCCCGATGGACAGCTCGACGCGATCTTCGCCGCCCTCGCCGACCGGACGCGCCGCGCGCTGCTGACGCGGCTGGTCGATGGCGACCTGCCCGTGGGCGCGCTGGCCGAACCGTTCGACCTGACGCTGGCCGCGATCTCCAAGCATCTCCAGATCCTCGCGCGCGCAGGCCTCGTGACCACCCACCGCCGCGGTCGGGAGAAATGGTGCACGCTCGACCCGGACGGTGTCGCCCGCGCCGCCCGCTGGATCGAGGCGTTCGGGGCCTGGGGTGCGGACGATTTCGACCGGCTCGAAGCAGCGCTCGCCCCGCTGCTCGACGCGTCCCCTTCTGCTTCGTGAAAAATATCCCCGCCGGAGGCTCCCGCCTCAGGCCACCAGCTCCTCCGCCCGCCGCAGATCGACCGAGACCAGCTGACTGACCCCCTGCTCGGCCATCGTGACGCCGAAGAGCTGGTCCATCCGGCTCATGGTCACGGCGTGGTGCGTGATGATGAGGAAACGGGTCGAGGTGGTGCGGGTCATCTCGTCCAGCAGATCGCAGAACCGCGCCACGTTCGCGTCGTCGAGCGGCGCGTCCACCTCGTCCAGCACGCAGATCGGCGAGGGGTTGGCGAGGAACACGGCGAAGATCAGGCTGAGCGCGGTCAGCGTCTGCTCGCCGCCCGACAAGAGCGACAGGGTGGAGAGCTTCTTGCCCGGCGGCTGGCACTTGATCTCCAGCCCCGCCTCCAGCGGATCGTCGCTCTCGACCAGTTCCAGGTTCGCCTCGCCACCGCCGAACAGGTGGGTGAAGAGGCGCGCGAAGTTGCGGTTCACCTCCTCGAACGCGGTCAGCAGCCGTTCGCGCCCCTCGCGGTTGAGATTGGCGATACCGGTGCGCAGTTTCTCGCACGCGGCGTCCAGATCGATCTTCTCCGCGGCGAGGGTGTCGTGCTCCTCGCGCACCTCCTTGGCGTCCTCCTCCGCGCGCAGGTTGACGGCGCCGAGCGCGTCGCGCTGGCGGCGCAGGCGGGCGATGTCGGTCTCGATCATCTCGGCGGGCGGGATGGCGTCTGGATCGGCCTCCAGCGTTTCCAGCAGGGTTTCGGGGGCGAGGTTCAGATCCTCGCGGATGCGGGCGGCGGTCGCCTCGACCGTGTCGGCGGCGCCGTCGCGCAGGGCCTCGTCGCGGGCACGGGCCTCGCGCGCCTCGGAGGCG
>NZ_JAWDKL010000033.1:0-32839 GCF_032464675.1 Roseobacter sp. HKCCA0434 | reverse complement strand
CCCGGTCGCGGGCGCGGGCGGATCGACATCTCGATCGCCCCGGTCTCGCCCGCCTGGGCGACGCGGACGGGCTGCACGCCCCAGGAGGCCTGCGGTGCCGGGACCAGGCCGTCGACATGCGGCCGCGCCTGTCCCGCCCCCGCGGCGAGGCCGAGGACTAGGGCGAGAAACGCTATCGGTCTGGCATCACGCATCAATGGTTCGGCTCCTGTTCCGCACTCGACTATCTAACCTAGGCGGGAAACCGCCATCGGACCACCTCTCTGGCTCGAAAGGCGGGGCGTGCTATCTTGCGTCGGTATGGAAACCCTCGTTGGGGAAGGGAAACACATGCCGAGATTTTTGATCGCTACCTTGATAGCAACGCTGCTGACCGCGCCTGCGTTCAGTCAGACCGTGCCGGAGCCGCCCGAACGGCGCATCACGGTGGCCGGAACCGGCGACGTGACGGCCGCGCCGGACATGGCCACGATCACCGTCGGTGTCAGCGAGCGGGCGGAGACGGCCGTGGAGGCGCTGCAGGCCAACACGCGCGCGATGCAGGCGCTGTTCGACGTGCTCGACGGTGCGGGCATCGACGGGGTGGATCGCCAGACCTCGGGGCTGAGCCTGCAGCCGGTCTACGACCACAACAACACCCGCCCCGGCGTGGGGCCGGAGATCGTCGCCTACGAGGCGTCGAACATGCTGACGATCCGCGTGACCAAGCTGCCCGTGCTGGGCGAGGTGCTGGACGGGATCACCGTCGCGGGGGCGAACCGGATCAACGGGATCGTCTTCGGTATCTCAGAAACGGAGGCGCTGATGGACGAGGCGCGCCGCGCGGCGATGCGCGACGCCGTGGGCCGCGCCACCGCGCTGGTCGAGGAGGCGGGTGCGACGCTCGGCCCGGTCGTCACGATCAGCGAGACGGGGCAGAGCCGCCCGATGCCGATGCAGGAGATGGCGATGATGGGTCGGGCGGTGGCCGACCAGTCCGTGCCGATCGCGGAGGGCGAGGTCGGGCTGACAGTCCGCGTCAGCGCCACCTTCGCCATCGAGTGATGGCGACGCCCGGCCCCGCGACGGGGGGCCGGGCGCACCCGCTCAGGCCAGCGCCTTTGTCAGCGCCTGGTCGAGATCGGCGATCAGGTCGTCCACATGCTCCAGCCCGATGGAGACGCGCACCATGTCGGCCCCCGCGCCCGCCGCTTCCTGCTGTTCGGGCGTCAGCTGGCGGTGGGTGGTGGAGGCGGAGTGGATGATGAGGCTGCGCGCGTCGCCGAGGTTTGCGACGTGGCTGAAGATGCTCACGTTGTCCACGAGCTTGCGGCAGGCCTCGTAGCCGCCTTTCACCTTGAAGGTGAAGAGCCCCGACGCCCCCTTCGGCGCCAGCTTGCGTGCGCGGCGGTAGTAGGGGGAGGACTTGAGCCCGGCATAGCTGACGCTCTCGATCCGGTCGTCGGCCTCGAGCCACTCGGCGATCTTCTTGGCGTTCTCGCAGTGCCGCTCCATCCGCAGGCTCAGGGTCTCGCAGCCCAAGAGGGTGATGAAGGCGTTCTGCGGGCTCTGGCACGGGCCGAGGTCGCGCAGGCCGACGGCGATGCCGTGGAAGGTGTAGGCCATCGGGCCGAAGGTCTCATGGAACTTCAGGCCGTGATAGGCGGGCTCCGGCTCGGTCATCGAGGGGTACTTGTCGCTCGCCGACCAGTCGAAGGTGCCGGAATCCACCACCATGCCGCCCATCGCGGTGCCGTTGCCCGACAGGTATTTGGTGGTCGAGTGGATGACGATATGCGCGCCATGCTCGAACGGGCGGCACAGATAGGGCGTCGCGGTGGTGTTGTCGACGATCAGGGGCAGGCCCTTGCGCTCGGCGATCTTGGCGATGGCGGGCAGGTCGGTGACGTAGCCGCCGGGATTGGCGATGCTCTCGCAGAAGACCGCCTTGGTCTTCTTGGTGCAGGCCTTCGAGACGGCACCGCGATCCTCGAAATCGACGAATTTCGCCTCCCAGCCGAAACGCTTGATGGTCTGCGAGAACTGCGTGACCGTCCCGCCATAGAGCCGGGTCGAGACGACGATGTTGTCGCCGGGGCTCATCAGCGGCAGCAGCGCGAGGATCTGGGCCGAATGGCCCGAGGCGCAGGCGACCGCACCCACGCCGCCTTCGAGCGTGGCGATCCGCTCCTGCAGCACGGCGACCGTGGGGTTGGTCAGCCGCGAATAGATGAAGCCAACTTCCTGCAGGTTGAACAGCGCCGCCGCGTGGTCGGCATCGCGGAACACGTAGGCGGTGTTCTGGTAGATCGGCGTCTGGCGCGCGCCCGTCGCCGGGTCGGGCTTGGCGCCGGCATGGATCTGCATGGTCTCGAAGGCGTGGGCCGGGCTGTCGTCGGTCATGGGATCGCTCCTCCTTGCGGTTTTGCGGGCGAGACTAGGCGCGCGCGGCGAGGCGCGCACGATTAAACTTTCGCGACGATCCGCTTTCGGGACGGCGTCGCGCTGGAAGACCCGGAAAAACGACATAAATTTTCGGGTCGATGCGCAGCGACGGGAGGATGTCCGCCATGACGGCGTCGGAAATTCCGGTTCGGACGAATCTGGCGGTGCTGGGGGTTCTGGCAGCGCTGAATCTCGTGCTGCTCGTCGCCTTGCCTTTCCTGCTGGCGCAGTCGGGATGGTGGGCGCTGCTGCTGGTCCCGATCGTGCTGTCGACCACGCCGATGTGGTCGCTGATCCACGAGGGGATCCACGGTAACCTGCATCCCGATGCGGGCATCAACGAGCGGCTGGCGCGCGCGACCTGCATCGCCTTCGGCAGCCCGTTCCAGCTGCTGCGGCTGGGGCACCTGATGCATCACCGCTTCAACCGGTCGGAGCTGAACCGCCCCGAGATCGCCGAGCCCGCCACCGCGCGCGAGCGGCTGCGCTATTACGTGCTGCTGCTGGGCGGGCTGTGGATCGGGGAGTTCCTGGCGAGCGTGCTGGCCATGCTGCCCGACCGCTTCTATCGGCAGATCATCCTTCTGGGCTTCGGCGACGAGACGCCGGACGGGAAGTCGATGTGGGCGGCGGCGAAGCGGCAACTGCTGGAGGAGCCGGGCCGCACGAAGATGCGGCTGGACGGGGCGGCGATCACGCTGATCTACCTCGCCGCCTTCGTGCATTACGGCGCGTGGTGGTGGGTGCTGGTGCTGGCCCTTTATGGTCGGGCGCTGATGATCAGCTTCCTCGACAATGCCTATCACTATGCGAACCCGCTGAACGAGCCGATGGCGGGGCACAACCTCGCGCTGCCTGGCTGGCTGTCGCGCGGGATGTTGCATTACAACTTCCACGCCGTGCACCACGCCCGCCCGCAGGCGCCGTGGTCCGCGCTGCCGGAGGTCTTTTCTCGCGACGGGCACCGCTATGGCGACGATTTCGCCCCGGCGGCGCTGCGGCAGCTGCGCGGCCCGCTGGAGGAAGGCGGCTACGAGGCGCGCAGCAGTCACCTGCCGCGCGGCGCATAAAAAGACGCCCGAAGCGGGGCTTCGGGCGTGAAGTCGGAACGAGGGACAGTCGTGGAGACGTGCGGGGTCGTTCACACCCCGCCTCCATGATCCATAATAGCACAGCGACACGAAAAATCTTAGCGCGTAGTCATGGCTCATCTATGGTCCAAGTGCCTGCTATCGCACAGATTTCGTGGTCGGGCGCAAGCTGGCGCCACAGTCAGGCCAAGATTGCGCCGCAATTTCGCCGCACAACCTCAGGGTGATTCGGGGTCAGTCGAGGATGGACGGCCAGTTGGCGTCGGCGCGCGCGATGAAGCCGGGGATGTCCGTCTCCCACCGGCTCTGGATCTCGGCGGAGTAGTTCAGATAGAGCTTGTCGTCCACGATGGTCCACTGCTCGGGATCGACGGGGGCGGTGTAGCCCTCGGCGGCGGCCCAGGCGCAGTAGCCGCCATATTGCGGGGCGTAGGCGGTGGGGTCCGCGTCGAACAGCGCCTTGTTCTCGGCGCTGGAGAAACGCCAGGTCGCGCCGTCATGTTCGGAGGTGAACGCGCGGCTGCCCTGGACGGCGGCGCCTTCGGTGAAACAGGCGACGGGATCGTAGCCGCGGATCGCGCCGCCGAGGAAGGTCGAGAAGACGGCATCCTCCTGCGCGGCGGCAGGCAGGGCGGCGAGGGTCGCGGCGCCGAGGCTCAGGGCGAAGGTCTGGCGGCGGGTCAGGGCGGTCATGGTCGGGCTCCTTTCATCGGTTGCGGGGTCGTGACCGATGAAATGAGGATGCGGCGAAATGCTGCAACCGACGCTCCCGCCCATGTGATGCGGGGGCGCGGAATGTGTCAGCCGTCCAGATGCGCCCGCGCGGCATAGAGCGAGACCGCCGCCGCGTTCGACACGTTGAGCGAGCCGAACTCGCCTGCGAAGGGGATCTTCACCAGCCGGTGACAGGTCTCCTTCGTCTTGTCGCGCAGGCCCGGCCCCTCGGCGCCCAGCACCAGCGCGAGCGGGACCTTCGGCAACTCGGTGAGGGTGGCGGACAGGGTATGCGCCGCCTCGCCATCGAGCCCGGCGAGGAAATAGCCCATCTCCTTCAGCGCGGTCATGGCGTTGGCGAGGTTCGGCACGCGCAGGTAGGGCTGGCGTTCCAGCGCGCCGGAGGCCGTCTTGGCCAGCGCCCCCGTCTCGGGCGCGCTGTGGCGGTGGGGGGCGATGACGGCGCGGGCGCCGAACACCTCGGCCGAGCGCAGGATCGCGCCGACATTGTGCGGATCTGTCACGCGGTCGAGCAGGACGACCAGCGGCGCGCCGTCGCCCGCCGCGCATCGTTCGGACACCGAGCCCCAGTCGAGCGGCTTTACCTCCATCGCCGCACCCTGGTGCACCGATTGCGGGTCGAGCGGGGCGGGAAACTTGCGCGGATCGGCGATCTCGGGCTCGGGCCCGTGGGCGAGCGCGTCGCCCAGCCGGTCGGCGGCGTTCCTGGTCACGATCAGCCGCAGCTTCTGCCGGGCGGGGTTCATCAGCGCGTCGCGCACGGCGTGCAGGCCGAACAGCCAGACGGTTTCGGGCTGGCCGTTGCGCGACCGCTCCTTGGCCACGACCCAGGCGGGTTTCTTGCGATCTTTGCCGGTCATGGGGGCCTCCGTCTGCTGGTGGTCTTCGATAGACCCCGTGGGGGGCCGCGTAAAGGAGAGGCGCATTTCAGGTTGACCCTGTCGGGCCGCGCCGATATTCACCCGCCAGTCACCAGTGACGCATGCGTCGGGGGGGTGGCAGAGCGGTCAAATGCAACGGACTGTAACTCCGTCGGGGAAACCCTACACAGGTTCGAATCCTGTCCCCCCCACCATACTGGACCTTCACCGAGCTTCGATATCTGGCGCTGCACGCGGCAATCGATGACCGCGCTTTCGGCGAGGTTGGAGACCGCGGGTCCGTTATTTCGCATCGACCCACTTGCACCGCGCCGTCACGATACCGACATGACCCTGCGTGCCACGCGATCACGGGAGGGCAGGACATGTCGTATCACCTCTACTGGATGAGCGGGGCGCCCCCCGTCTGGCGCGTGATGCTGGCGCTGAACCTCAAGAAGATCCGCTATACAGAGACCCGCGTGACCCGCGATGGCGGCGAGTTGAACGAGCCGTCCTTCGGCACCATCAATCCGCGCCGCCAGGTGCCGGTGCTGATGACGCCCGAGGGCCCCGTGCGCGAATCGATCGCCATCCTCGCCTATCTCGACCGGGTGAAACCGACCCCGGCGCTGTTCGGCCGCTCGCCCGCCGAGGCGGGGGTGATCTGGCAGTGGATCATGGATTACGAGAACCACCTGCGCGGCGCGATGGTCACCATGTCGATGATCGCCTTTCGCGGCGAGGCCGAGGCGCGGGCAGGCGAGCTGTCGCAGGCGCTCGACACGGGCTGTGCCGAGATGGAAACGATCCTGCACCGGTTGCGGCTGATGCCCTGGCTGGGCGGGGCGGACATCTCCGCCGCCGACATCGTGTTCTATCCCGGCGTGCAGTGGATGCGGAAGGCGCTCGCGCGGCTGGAGCCGGGACCGCTGCACGAGATGATGGAGAACCCGGCGCTGATCCGCTGGGAAAAGCAGATCGAGAAGCTGCCGAAATTCGCGCAGACCGTGCCGCCACACTGGGCGGAGGGCGATCCGAAGAATCTCGACGTGCTGGTCTAGGCCCGGCGCAGGAACTGCATCGAGGTGTCGCCGAAGCCGCGGCGGTCGACCTCGCGAAAGCCGTCGGGGACGGGCTGCGGCGCGCCTTCCTCCCAGACGATCAGCGCGTCGGGCGCGATCCAGCCGCCCGCCTCGGCACTGCGCAGGGCCGCGGCGCCCATGCCGCGGCCATAGGGCGGATCGAGGAAGATCAGGTCGCAGGGCGCCTGGGCAGCAAAGAGCTTGCGCGCGTCGCGGCGCAGGATGCGGGTCCGGTCGGTCACGCCCAGCGTCTCGACATTGCGACGCAGCAGCTGCCCCGCCTTCGCGCCGTCATCGACGAAGGTGGCATGGTCCGCACCACGCGACAGGGCCTCCAGCCCCAGCGCGCCGGTGCCGGCGAAGAGGTCGAGCACGCGGGCGCCCTCGGGCAGGTCGTGGCCGCGCAGGATGTTGAACAGCGTCTCGCGCACGCGGTCCGTGGTCGGGCGCAGATGGGCGGCTGCATCGCCCTTGCCCAAGGCGGCGAGCGTCCGGCCCCGGAACTCGCCGCCGACTATTCGCATCGGATCTTCCGCCCGTAGAGCTCCAGCCGGTGATCGACGATCTCGTAGCCCAGTTCCTCGGCGATGGCGCGTTGCAACTCCTCGATCCGGGGGGAGGTGAATTCCACGACGTCGCCGGTGTCGAGGTCGATCAGGTGGTCGTGATGGGCGCGGTCGGCCTTCTCGAACCGGGCGGGGCCGCCCTGGAAGGCATGGCGTTCGACCGTGCCCGTCTCCTCCAGCACCTTCATCGTGCGGTAGACCGTGGCGAGCGACAGGCGGGTGCCGCGCGCGGTGGCGCGTTGCACGATTTCCGCCGCGTCGGGGTGATCGCCGCTTTCCGTCAGGATGCGCAGGATCAGGCGGCGCGGCCCGGTCAGGCGCAGGCCCGCCTCCTTCAACTGGCGCTCGTATCGGGACAGATCGGTCATGGGTCGCAATAAGGCGCATCGCTTCGCAATTGCAAGTCTTAATGAGAATAAGTCTCATTTGCATTGACAGGGAGCCAGGCCGACATAGGTTCGGATCGACCACAGGAGGTTTTTCGATGCTGGCCCGTCTCGCGCTCGCCCTCACGCTGATGCTGCCCGCCGCCGCTAAGGCGCAGGATTTCAAGGTGGTAACGACCTTCACCATCATCGCCGACATGGCCCGCAACGTTGCGGGCGATGCGGCCGAGGTCCGCTCGATCACCCGGCCGGGGGCGGAGGTGCATTACTACCAGCCCACACCGCGCGACATCCTCGCAGCCCAGGACGCCGACCTGATCCTGTGGAACGGGCTGGGGCTGGAGACGTGGTTCGAGCGCTTCTTCCAGACGCTGGGCGATGTTCCGCAGGCGGTGGTCAGCGAGGGGGTGGAGCCGGTCGGCATCGGTTCGGGGCCCTATTCCGGCCAGCCGAACCCGCATGGCTGGATGTCGCCCGAGGCCGCGAAGGTCTATGTCGCGAATATCCGCGATGCGCTGGTCGAGAACGATCCCGACAATGCCGCGACCTACGAGGCCAACGCAGAGGCGTATATCGCCGAGATCGACGCGCTGATCGACCCGATCCGCGAAAGTCTCGCCGCAGTTGCGGAAGAGGATCGTTGGCTGGTGACATCCGAGGGCGCGTTCAGCTACCTCGCCCGCGATTTCGAGCTGCGCGAGCTCTATATCTGGCCGATCAACGCCGATCAGCAGGGCACGCCGCAGCAGGTGCGCACGGTGATCGACACGATGCGCGAGAACGGGATCGGCACCGTCTTCTCCGAAAGCACGGTGCCCGACGACCAGGCCCGGCAGATCGCGCGGGAGACGGGGGCGGAGTATGGCGGCGTGCTCTATGTCGACAGCCTCAGCGAGGCGGACGGGCCGGTGCCGACCTATCTCGACCTGTTGCGCGTGACGACCGAGACCATTGCCGAAGGGCTGACGGAATGACCGAAGCCCCCGGCCTTGCCGTGCGGGACCTGACGGTCACCTACCGCAACGGCCACACGGCGCTGAAGGATGCGAGCTTCGCCATACCGGCAGGCTCGATCACCGCGCTGGTGGGTGTGAACGGGTCGGGCAAGTCGACGCTGTTCAAGGCGCTGATGGGTTTCGTCCCGCTGGCCGACGGAGCCGTCGAGGTGTTCGGCGGCAGCCGCGATGCGGCGCTGCGTGCGAACCTCGTGGCCTACGTCCCGCAGGCGGAGGAGGTCGATTGGGACTTCCCGGTGCTGGTCGAGGACGTGGTGATGATGGGTCGCTACGGCCGCATGAACTTCCTGCGCATCCCGCGCGCCGCCGACCGCGCGGCGGTGGCCGATGCGCTCGCCCGCGTCGGCATGACCGAGTTCGCCAGGCGCCAGATCGGGGAGCTGTCCGGCGGGCAGAAGAAGCGCGTCTTCCTCGCCCGCGCGCTGGCGCAGGAGGGGCGGATCATCCTGCTCGACGAGCCGTTCACCGGCGTCGACGTCACGACCGAGGAGCAGATCATCGCCCTGATGCGCGAGCTGCGCGACGAGGGGCGGGTGATGCTGGTCTCGACCCACAACCTCGGCTCGGTGCCCGAGTTCTGCGACCGGACGGTGCTCATCAACCGGACCGTGCTGGCGGAGGGGCCGACCGAGGAGGTGTTCACCGCCGCCAACCTCGCCGAAGCCTTCGGCGGCGTTCTGCGCCACTTCGTTCTGGGCGGCGAGGATCTGCACGACGACCACCACGACGATCCGCGCCATGTCACCGTCATCACCGATGACGAGCGGCCCTTCGTCATCTATGGCGAGCGCGAGCGCGACGATGACGACGCTGCTTGAGCCCTTCGCCTATGGCTACATGGTCAACGCGATCTGGGTCAGCGCGCTGGTCGGCGCGATCTGCGCGTTCCTGTCGGCCTTCTTGATGCTCAAGGGCTGGTCGCTGATCGGCGACGCGCTGAGCCACGCGATCGTGCCGGGGGTGGCGGGGGCCTACATGCTGGGCCTGCCCTTCGCGCTGGGCGCGTTCCTGTCGGGCGGTCTGGCCGCCGGGGCGATCCTGTTCCTGCAGGCGCGCACGCGGCTGAAGGCGGACGCGGTGATCGGGCTGATCTTCACCGGCTTCTTCGGGATCGGCCTGTTCATGGTGTCGCTGAGCCCGACCAGCGTGAACGTGCAAACCATCGTGCTGGGCAACATCCTCGCCATCACCCCCGCCGATACCTGGCAGCTCGCCGTGATCGGGGTGGTGACGCTGGCGGTGCTGTGCGTGATCTGGCGCGATCTGATGCTGACCTTCTTCGACGAGGCGCATGCTCGCTCCATTGGGCTCAGGACCACCGCGCTCAAGGTCACGTTCTTCACGCTGCTCGCCGCCTCCACGGTGGCTGCGATGCAGACGGTGGGCGCGTTCCTCGTCATCGCGCTGGTGGTGACGCCGGGGGCGACGGCCTATCTGCTGGCCGACCGCATGTCGCGGATCATCGTCATCGCGGTCGCCATCGGCACGGTGTCGAGCGCGTTCGGTGCCTATGTCAGCTTCTTCCTCGACGGGGCGACGGGGGGCGTGATCGTGGTGACGCAGACGCTGGTCTTCCTCGCGGCGTTTCTACTGGCCCCGAAACACGGGCTGATGGCCGCACGGGCGCGGGCGCGCGCGACATGAGCTGGTACGCGCCCTTCCTCTTCGATTTCATGCAGCGGGCCTTCCTCGTCTCCGCGCTGATCGCGCTGCCGATGGCGCTCTTGAGCTGCTTTCTGGTCTTGCGCGGCTGGTCGCTGATGGGGGACGCGATCTCCCACGCCGTGCTGCCGGGGGTGGTGCTGGCCTGGCTCGCGGGGCTGCCGCTCGCCATCGGAGCCTTCGTGGCGGGGATGTTCTGCGCGGTGGCGACGGGGTGGCTGAACCTCAACAGCCGCGTGAAGGAGGACACGGTGATGGGGGTCGTGTTCTCGGGCATGTTCGGGCTGGGAATCGTGCTCTTCGCCGCGTTCCCGTCGAACCTGCATCTCGACCATATCCTGTTCGGGGACATGCTCGGCACGACCTGGCGCGACATCGCCTGGACCGGGGCGGCGGCGCTGGGCATCGCGGTGGTGCTCATGGTTCTGCGCGCCGATTTCATGGCGCTGATCTTCGACGCGGCCCATGCGCAGGCCATCGGGCTGAAGGTGCGCTGGCTGCATTACGGGCTGCTGGCGCTGATCTCGTTGAGCGTGGTCAGCGCGCTGACGGCCATCGGCATCATCCTCGCCATCGGCCTGCTGATCGCGCCGGGGGCCATCGCGTTCCTGTGGACGCGCCGGTTCGGAGCGATGCTGGCGGTGGCGAGCGGGGTCGCCGTGCTGGGATCGGTCGCGGGCGTCTATGCGAGTTTCTGGCTGAACTCGGCACCCGCACCGACCATCATCGTCATCCTGACGGCGATCTTCGTGGTGAGCTTCGTCGTCAGCACCCGGCGCGAACGCCGGGTGCGCCGGACGGCCTGAGGGTCAGCGCGGCGCGTCCTCGCCGTCCGGCGCCTCGTCCGAATCGGGCATGTCGACCTTGGGCTCGGCCCGGTGCGGCACTTCCTTTGGCTCGGCATGTCCGGGGTTCTCCACATCCGCGGTCGCCTCGGCCAGTACGCGCATCGGCGGGGCCTTGCCGTTCTTGTCCTCGCCGAAATAGATCGTCTGGTGCGGGTACGGGATCTCGATGCTGCGCTCGTCGAACAGCCGCTTGAGGATCAGGTTGTAGGCCCGCCCGACGGCCCATTGCTTGCCCGGCAGCGTCTTGATGCGGGCGCGCACCACGATGGCGCTGTCGCCGAAGGAGTTGAGGCCGAACCATTCCAGGTCGCCGAGGATGTCGCGGCCTTCCTCCGTGGTCGCGCGCAGCTCGTCGAAGGCGTCGTGCATGGCCTGCTTCGCCTCCCCGATATCCTCGCGATAGGCGATGCCCATGTCGGCTACGTAGAACGAGAACTCCCGCATGAAGTTGGACACCAGGTCCACCGAGGAGAACGGGATGATGTGGAACACGCCGTGCACGTCGCGCAGGCTGACAGAGCGCACGGTCAGCTTCTCCACCGCGCCGGTGATGCCGCCGACGCTGACCACGTCTCCCACGTTGATGGCATTCTCGAACTGGATGAACACGCCCGTGATGATGTCCTGCACCATCTTCTGCGCGCCGAACCCGATTGCGAGGCCCAGCACACCGGCGGAGGCGAGCAGCGGCCCGATGTTCACGCCGACCTCGCTGAGCACGATCATCAGCGTGATGACCAAGAGGGCGATGGTCGCCGCGTTGCGCAAGAGGGTCAGCAACGTGGTCTCGCGCGCGGTGGGCTGCTTGCCGAAATCGGGGTTCAGGCGGAATTCGACCCAGGAGCTGAACACGAGCCACAGCGCGAAGGCCACGATCAGAATCAGGAAGACGCTGATCGCGGCCCCCACGACCCGGCCGCCCACGTCGCTGCCGACCCAGCCGACGAAGTTCACCAGCCCCAGGATGTCGGCCACGACGAAGGCGACGACGACGATCAGCAGGATGCGCAGGCCCTTCAGCACCAGCGGCACGAAGGAGTTGAGCCGCCGCTCCAGCAGCGGCAGGCGCTGGCGCACGCTGTCGGGCAGGCTGATGCCGCGCGCGATCGCGCCGGTCATCAGGTGGAACACGATCATCGCGACGACGACCACGCCGATGATGATGCCCGTGGCTTGCAGCAGCGGGATCAGCACGCCGCCGGGGCGCGTCGCCACGATGGCCAGCAGGAACAGCAGGTAGATCATCACCGGGATCCACCACAGGGCGGCCAGCAGGCGCGTCAGCGCGCGCGCGGTGTCGGGATGTGGGGTCAGCCAGTCGGCCACGCCGCGCCGGTACCACAGCACCATGCCGATCGCCGACAGCACCACGCCGATCGAGATCACCGAGGACAGCGCGCTTCCCGCGAGGTAGGACACCGTGGTGTTGACCATCGGCACCACCAGCAGCAGGCCGTAGCCCAGGATCGTGATGCAGGTCGCCAGCCAGCGCGTCACGATGCGCGCCGCGCGGTCGGGCAGCCGGATCAGGCGCAGCTCCGACTGGCGGGGCGACAGCAGCATCCGGACGAAGATCTTGGCGATCTCGACCACGACGAAGGCGTTGAGGTAGAGGGCCTGCGCCTCCCCCACCTCGCCTGCTTGCCCCGAGAAGGCGAGCACGATGCCGTAGCCCGCGGCCCAGGCCAGCAGCACGACGACGATGTCCTTGAGCGAGGCGAGCACGGCGAAGACCAGCAGCAGCAGCGCGTTGCGGTCATGCGCCCGCGCCCCGATGCGCCGGTCGAGCCTGCGGCCGAAGAAGCGCAGCGTCAGGAATACCGCGTAGGTGACGACGACGACGAACAAGAGCTCCCGCACGGCCTGGGCCATGATGTCCCGATCGAAGGCGGCGGCGGAGCGGGAGAGGATCGTCGGCAGACGGCCGAGCCCCGTGGCGAGGTTGCCCACGGCCTCGCCCGTATCCTCGGCGATGCGCGTGGTGGCGGACGCGATGCGGCGGCCGAACGAAGGCTGGACCTCCTCCTCGGCCTCGGCGGCCTCCGCCTCCTCTCCGGTCGCCTCCTCTCCCTCGGCGGCCAGTCGGTCGGCCAGCGCCTCGATGACGGCCGGGTCGCGCAGCAGCTCGATTACCGCGTCGACCTGCCCGACCACGGCCTCGGCAGGCTCCTCGGCCTGCGTGGGGACGAGTTGGGCGAAACCCGGCGCGCTCAGCGACACGAGGAGGATCAGGGCGCTCAACGCGCGCAGTAGGAACGTCATCGGCAATCTCTCACAAGGGCGATCTGCCCGTCGTTATAGCTTGCAAATCCGCAGTCCAACCCCCCGGCGGGGGGATTTCACGCGTCCGCCGCCGATCGTGAGAACAGCCGCCCCCGTTCCGTCAGTGCGATCATCACCAGCGTGGCCATGCCGGATATGAGAAATCCGCGCGCCATCGGCAGGACGGTGCCGTCGAAGGCCTGTCCGATCACGAATCCGATACCGGCCCCCATCAGCACGGTCACCGCCCCGGTCATCGAGGCCGCGACCCCCGCGACATGGCCCTGCGGCTCCATCGCCAGCGCGTTGAAATTGGCGAAGGTCAGCCCGATCATCAGGAACATCGGCGTCAGCAGCAGCAGGAACGGCACGAGCGCGAGGTCGCGCGCGAACAGCCACATGATCGCGGCCAGCACGATATAGGCCGCGACGGCGAGATGGCTGAGGAAGCGCATGCCCAGCCGCTCGACCAGTCCGGCATTGAGAAAGGACGAGATGCTGATCGATCCCGCGACGAGGGCGAAGACCGCCGGGAACCACGGGCCGAGGTTGTAGACCTCGCCCAGCACCTGCTGCGCCGAGTTCACGAAGCCGAACATCGCGCCGAAGAAGATGCCCGCCGCCAGCATGTAGCCCACCGTCTGCAGGTTGCCGAAGACGGAGGCCATCGCCTCGGCCACGAAGGAGAGGCGGATCGGGCGGCGCTTCTCGGGGGCCAGAGTCTCGGGCAGGCGCGCGGCGCAGAACCACAGCATCAGCAGGGCGTAGACCGCCAGCACCGCGAAGACGGCGGGCCAGGGCGCGACCAGCAGGATCAACTGCCCGATGCTGGGGGCCAGGACCGGCACCGCCATGAAGATCATCATGCTCAGAGAGATGACCTGCGCCATGCGCCGCCCAGAATAGCAGTCGCGTACCAGCGCGGTGCTGACCACCCGCGGCGCGGCGGAGGCCATGCCCTGCACGACGCGCGCCACCAGCAGGGTCTCGAAGCTCGGCGCGACGAGGCAGGCGAACGCGGCCAGCGTGTAGCAGGCGAGGCCCGCAATCAGCACCGGCTTGCGCCCGAAGCGGTCGGCGAGGATGCCGACGACGAATTGCGCGGCGCCGAAGCCGACGAGATAGGCGGTGATGACCGTCTGCGCGCGGTTGGGATCCTCCAGACCGTAATCGAGGCCGAGCGCGGGCAGCCCCGGCAGCATGATGTCGATGGCGAGCGCGTTGAGGCCCATCAGCGCCGCGGTCAGGACCACGAAGGTCCGAAAGCCCAGGGGCGCGTGGAGGGGGCTGGCTTCGGTCATGCCGGGTCCTTTCGCAATGGCCGACCCAAAAGGTCGGGAATCAGCCTCTACGCCTCATCGGCGGTGAGCGAAAGGGGGGCGGTGGCGGTTTTGATCACGAAAAAGGGGCGGCGCTCATGGCACCGCCCCTTGGTCATCCTGTCACGCAGGTGCGTGGCGTCAATCCGCGGGAACGAAGACCCCGTCGATGACTTCGCCCTCGGGCACGGTCGGCTCGGGCTCGACCGCGGCGGTGCGGTCGATGCCGAGCGCCCCCGCGACGGTGTCGAGGATGCGGTCGCCGAGATTGCGGTCGGGGGCGGCGTCGAGGATACGCTCCTCCGACGCGGCCAGCAGGTCGCCGGTGCCGTCGGTCACGACGACATCGCCCACTTGCGCGTCGACCTCGGATTGCAGAGCGGCGATGGTGGTGTCGGAGCAATCCGCGCCGGTGCAGGTCACGGTCGCGCCATCGACGCCGTAGACGGCGTCCATCCCGCTTTCGGTCGAGATCTCGTTGGCCGCGGTCAGCGAGGCGTCGATGTCGACCGTCACGTCGGTGCCGTCGGAGGTCTCGATGCCGTTCGCGGCCAGCAATTCGTCCACGCGCTGCTGTTCGATCTCGCTCAGTTCTTCACCGGCGGCATAGCGCGAGGCGAGCTGGTATTGCGCCAGCGCGCCGACCGTGCCGTTGAAGTTGCCGTTGCGGATATGCGCGTCGATCGCGGCCTGGTTGGCGTTGGACGCGTTCAGGCGGCCCAGCTGGTTGGGACGCAGCGGGCCGTCCTCGTCCGCCGAAGCGGTGCGATTGCCATTGCCGTTGCCGCGGTTGCCACGGTCATCGTCCGAACGGCCGCCGTTGCCGCCGCCACGGTTGCCGCCGCCATTGCCGCGCTCCTCGCTCTTGCCCTGTGCGAAGGCACCTGCATCGGTGCCCATCGGCACGAAGGCGGATGCGCCGAGGACGAGAGCCGTGCCTGCCAGCAGGCCGGTGAAAGTCTTGATGGTCATGAACCCCTCCCAAAGTAGTCTTGGGATGATGGCGTTCGCGTCAGGGTTGTCCACTCGCGATTGCGTGAACACCCGCCCCGCGCTTGCGGGACGGGTCGCGCCGCGGTCAGCCGGGCTGCTTGGTCTTGCGCAGGTAGGGCAACACCCGCTCGAAGCTGCCGAACTTCTCGGTCGCTTCCTCGTCGCTGACGGCGGGGGTGATGATGACGTCTTCGCCCTGCTTCCAGTCGGCGGGGGTCGCGACCTTGTGCTTTGCGGTCAGCTGGATTGAGTCGATCGCGCGCAGGATCTCGTCGAAATTGCGGCCCGTGGTCATCGGGTAGGTCAGCGACAGCTTGATCTTCTTGTCCGGCCCGACGACGAAGACAGAGCGAACGGTCGCGTTGCTCGCCGCCGTGCGACCCTCGGTGTCCGTCTCCTCGGCCGGGAGCATGTCGAAGGCCTTGGCGACCTTCATCTCCGGATCGCCGATCATGGGGTAGCTGACGGAATTGCCGGACACGGTCTCGATATCGGCCTTCCATTTCAGGTGGTCGGAGACCGGATCGACGGAGACGCCGATCACCTTGGTGTTCCGCTTCTCGAACTCGTCGATCAGCCCGGCCATCGCACCGAGCTCGGTCGTGCAGACCGGGGTGAAGTCCTTCGGATGGCTGAACAGCACGGCATAGCCGTCGCCGATCCAGTCGTGGAACGTCAGCTCCCCTTCCGTCGTGTCGGCGGTGAAGTCGGGGGCGGTATCGTTTATGCGCAGGGACATAGGTATCCTCCACTGATTAAGAAATCGTGAAGGGCACCTATGCCGGTCTTTCGCGGATGCAATATCAGTTGCGCGGAATGGTCGGAGTCTGGCCCGCGGCGCGCTGCTGCTCGATCCGCTCCGCCACCGCGACGACGGTGTTGTAGCGCTGCGCGCCGGGCGGGTGGGAGGACAGGAGCGAGTTGGAGCCGGAGAACCGCGCGAAGCTCGCGGCGCCGTCGACCGGGTCGTATCCGGCGAGATCGGCGATGTAGGTGCCGAGCACGTCCGCCTCCAGCTCGAAGGTCTGGGAATAGGCGCGCGCGCCGACCTGGCTGCCGATATTCGCCCCGGTCTGCGGATCGCCGCCCAGAAGCCCGCCCACGATCAGGGCACCGGCGAGACCGCCGAGGCCAACCTGTTGATTTCGCTGGGCAAGATGGCCCGCGATGTGGTGGCCGGCTTCGTGGGCCATGATGAACGCCACTTCGTTGTCGTTGCGCACGGTGCGCAGCATCGCGGTGTTGAACACGATCAGCGGGTGCCCGTCGCGGATGGTCTGGAACGCGTTGGGCGGGTCGTTGCTGTCGTCGATGGTGAAGCGGAAATCGCAGTACTGGCCCGAGCGCCCGGTCTCGGCCCGGCAGGTGTTTTCCGCAACGGGTTCAATGCGTTGCGCGATCCGCCGCATCAGCCGTTCGCCTTCGGCGGCGGAGCGGTTGGCCGCGACCGCGCCGGTCTGCGGGACGGGGCCGGAGGCATCCGCCTCGGGCACGTCGAAGGTGGGCTCGCAGGCCGCGAGGGCCAGGAAGGCAAGGGCTGTGAGAGCGGTCCGCACGGGGGGGTCCTCCTGTCGTTAACTTCCCCGCAGATAGGACGATTTCGGGGGGCTGCCATGCGTATGGCACGCGTATGGCTTGCGTATGGCAGCCGTCGGGCAAGGCCGCGTTAACCTTTGCGTGAGAGACTGGGGCTTTCACGACAGAGCATTAACGATTGAACCCCGAAGGATTAACGATGGATGACTTTCCCGTTGACGACAAGAACGGCCGCAAGCTGACCCGCGCGCAGCTGCGCGCCGAGACCGAGATGGCGATGCAGCTCGACGACTGGCTGCGCGAGACGCGCGCGATGCTGACCAAGCGCGAACTGATCCCCGAGGCCTGGCACGAGATCGAGGCCGAGCATCCCTGCCACAACCGGGTGAAGCTGACGATCCGCGTCGACGCGGACGTGGCGAAGTTCTACCGCGCGATGGGCACGGGCTACGGTGCGCGGATGAACGCGATCCTGCGCACCTGGATGATGGCGCGCAAGGCGATGGTGATCGAGGGGAAATACGACCGGACCTTGATGGATCTGCCATTGTAGTGCATTTAAGGTAAAAATAAATCCAGGGATCAGTATGGAAAAGTCAGTCAAAATCGAGCGATTAAAGGGCATAAAGTCACTTTACTTTCGCCTGCCGGGCCCTGGTCTTGCTTTGGTGGCGGGGGAGAACGGTTCCGGCAAAACTACGCTACTTGGGTGTCTAAGGCGTATCGGCAATCCGCAAGCTTTTGCAACGCAATTCCCAGCATCGGTAAATGCACAGAATCTCGATAGCCTCGATGAGGCTGCGATACGCTATACTGTCGGCAAACGACATGTGACCTACCGCCATAGTGGCAAGCGATGGGAGCCAACCCCGAAGTCAAACATATTTAGGGAGTTTGGCTATCCGCAAGTAATATATATCGGAGCAAGCCCAGATCGTATTACTCCGTCTGAAAAGGATTTTGATACCAAAAATATAAAGGCCGTTCATGTCGATTTGAAGTCTGATGCAAACAAAATATTTAATACAAAAAAATATGAAAACTTACGAATGGTTAATACTACTAGGGGAAAGCATAATCCCGCCTTTGTATTTTTAGTAGAAGGTAGAAAAAGTCAAGGCAATCGATACCACTCAGAAAGAAATTTTGGCCTTGGCGAGCTATGTGTATTAAAGCTAATTCGATCGATCAAAGATTGTAAGGAGGGATCTTTGGTCATTATCGACGAAATAGAGATGGCACTGCATTCTAAGGTGCAAGTTAGGTTGATAGAATATCTAAAGAGAGTCGCCGGTGAAAAGAATCTTACAATAATATTTTCAACGCATTCTCCAAGTGTAATAAAAAGATTTGGGAAAAATAATCTGTTTTTTATTGAACGCGTGGGTGACAACACAGAAGTCAGACAAGATTGCTATCCTGCTTACGCCTTGCAATCTATGGCTGATGGAGAAGAAAAATCGCCTGATATACTTATATACGTTGAAGATGGTATTGCAGCCCATATTGTAGATTATATGTTTAACTTTTATTTTAATACAAATTTGGGGGATGATATATCTAATTGGCCAGTAGTCAATATTGTTCCAGCTGGACCCTATAATTCAATAGTTAGAATGCTAAATTTCGCTAATGAGAGTGTATCGGAGCATACACGTATTTTTTCAGTATTGGATGCTGACGTCAGGGATGAAGCTATCCCTAGCTTGGAGGGCAGCAGAAACTACAAGGAATTGGCGAAGTTTCAAGCAGTATCAAATTATATTAGTTACCTAGAATGGACTCCTGAGGTTGGCATTTCATACATATTTAAGGAGCATCGAAGTTCTTTGACTGAGCTAATTAAGCGGCACATATCGAGGCCGGGATATGCATTGCCGGTATATTCTGACTATATATCCAATAGCTATAAAGATGTTGAATTACGAAAAGCCTCAAAAAGGCTTTTCGCAGCAACTGTGGATTCTATGTTGAAAGCAAACGCCTCTCTCGGCGCAGATCGTGCGCAAAGGGTATTAGTAAGATCTGCTATGGAAATATATTGCAATCATAACAAGGCGTTTGTGTGTTCTTTGATTGGAAGGATGATTTAAGCTACCGCACGAACTTCTTGTGCTTCAACCGCTTCGGCTCCAGCGCATCGGCCCCGAGGCGGCGTTTCTTGTCTTCCTCGTAATCCTCGAAATTGCCCTCGAACCATTCGACATGGGCCTCGCCCTCGAAGGCGAGGATGTGGGTGCACAGGCGGTCGAGGAAGAAGCGGTCGTGGGAGATGACGACGGCGCAGCCCGCGTAGTCGACCAGCGCGTCTTCGAGCGCGCGCAGGGTTTCCACGTCGAGGTCGTTGGTTGGCTCGTCGAGCAGGAGGACGTTGCCCGCCTCCTTGAGGAGCTTGGCCATGTGCACCCGGTTGCGCTCCCCGCCCGAGAGCATGCCGATCTTCTTCTGCTGGTCGCCGCCCTTGAAGTTGAAGGCGCCCACGTATGCGCGCGAGTTCATCTCCGCATCGCCGAGCTTGATGATGTCGAGCCCGTCGGAGATCTCGTGCCAGACCGTGACCTCGGCATCGAGCGCGTCGCGGGACTGGTCCACGTAGCTGAGCTTGACCGTGTCGCCGAACTCCACCGTGCCCTCGTCGGGCTGTTCCTGGCCGGTCAGCATGCGGAAGAGGGTGGACTTGCCCGCCCCGTTCGGGCCGATCACGCCGACGATGCCGCCGGGCGGCAGCGAGAAGCTCAGCCCGTCGATCAGGGTGCGGTCGCCATAGGATTTCTTCAGGTCCGTGACCTCGATGACCTTCTGGCCGAGGCGCGGGCCGTTGGGGATGACGATCTGGGCCTTCCCGATCTTCTCCCGCTCGGACTGGTTGGCGAGTTCGTTGTAGCGGTCGATCCGGGCCTTCTGCTTGGCCTGGCGGGCCTTGGCGCCCTGGCGCATCCATTCCAGCTCGCGCTCCAGCGTCTTCTGGCGGGACTTGTCCTCGCGCGCCTCCTGCTCCAGCCGCTTGGCCTTCTGCTCCAGCCAGGCGGAATAATTGCCCTCGTAGGGGATGCCGCGGCCGCGGTCGAGCTCCAGGATCCAGCCGGTGATGTCGTCGAGGAAGTAGCGGTCGTGGGTGACGATCAGGATCGTGCCCTTGTAGTCGATGAGGTGGCGTTGCAGCCAGGCGATCGTCTCGGCGTCGAGGTGGTTGGTCGGCTCGTCGAGCAGCAGCATGTCGGGCGCTTCGAGCAGCAGCTTGCACAGCGCCACCCGGCGCGCCTCGCCGCCCGAGAGGGTGTCGGGCATGGCCTCGTCGGGCGGGCAGCGCAGGGCCTCCATCGCCACGTCGATCTGGCTGTCGAGGTCCCACAGGTTCTCGGCGTCGATGCGGTCCTGCAGGGCCGTCATCTCGTCCATCGTCTCCTCGGAATAGTTCATGGCGAGCTCGTTGTAGCGGTCGAGGATCGCCTTCTTGGAGGCCACCCCCTCCATCACGTTGCCGCGCACGTTGAGCGCGGGGTCGAGCTTCGGCTCCTGCGGGAGGTAGCCGACGCGCGCGCCCTCGGCGGCCCAAGCCTCGCCGGTGAAGTCCTTGTCGAGGCCTGCCATGATCTTCATCAGGGTGGATTTACCGGCGCCGTTGACGCCGACGACGCCGATCTTCACGCCGGGCAGGAAGGAGAGGCGGATGTTCTCGAAGAGCTTCTTGCCGCCGGGATAGGACTTGGAGACGCCGTCCATGTGGTAGACGTACTGATAGGCTGCCATGGGAATGCTCCGGTAAGCTGAATGCGCGTTTGGCACCGGAGATAAGGGTTTTGCGCAAGAGGGGCAATCGGATGGCGTGAGGGAATGGGCCTCAAGGCGAGAGAGTGTCGAGCAGTCTCTCCTGCGCTTCGGCGTCGTCAAGGATCACGAGACCTTCGGCACGGATCCGCGCCGCCACGCGTGGCAGGGTTTCGGCCATGGCCTGCTGCGTGGCGGCCTCGTCCATCTGTGCCATGTAGTCGATGACGGGTGATGACCGGGACGAATTTTCCAAAATAGGCTCATTGGTTCGGTCGGCGGCCATGTCTGCCAGTTCCAGCGGCGAGAACCTGTCAAGATAAAGCGCGATAACCGGCTGGGACATAATTTCGACCATCACGGTGATGAATTCTTCTGCCATCAGAGCGTAGAATGCATCGGCGTCTCGCAGCGTGCCACCCGATTGGGCAAGGGGAGCCTCCATGGCCTGCTCCATGATCGGCATAAGAGGTGCGGAGGAGGCGGACAGGGCATCTCTCATCATCGTGGTCACGACGATCGTATGAGCGTTATCACGGGGGTCCGCCACGGTAGGAACAGCGAGGCCGATAAAAATGAGGGGGAAGATGAGGAGAGCGAGGCGGTTCTGGCTCATTGGGATGGTTCCGAGTTGCTGTGATCACCACGATTGGACACGTCCGATCTGCTATGCGCAAGAGCGCGCCGAAGCGGGTCGGAGGCAGGCGTGAGGAGGCGACTATGCTGCTCAAGGAGTTGATCGCGCGGACCGGCGGGCCGGGGCGGGTGGCTTGGATCGGGCTGCGCGGGGGCCGCCGGGCCGAGATGGCGGTCGTGGAGGCGGCCGGACTTGGGCCGGACGGGCTGGCGGGCGACCACGCGCGGCCGGGCAAGCGGGCGGTGACGCTGATCCAGGCGGAGCATCTGGCCGTGATCGGCGCGCTGGCCGGGCGCGAGGTCGGCGCGGAGCTGCTGCGCCGCAATCTCGTGGTCGCGGGGATCAACCTCAACGCGCTGAAGGGGCGGGAGGTGGCGATCGGCGGCGCGGTGCTGCGCTGGACCGTGCCCTGCCATCCGTGCAGCCGGATGGAGGAGGCGCTCGGCCCCGGCGGCTATGCCGCGATGCGCGGGCACGGTGGCTGGTGCGCCGAGGTGGTGGTGCCGGGACGGGTCGCGATCGGGGACGCGGTGCGCGCCGATGCTTGACCGCGACGGCGCGTCGCGCTTCATGTCGCCGTCATGACAGCGCTTCATCTTCCTCCGACCGCCTCGGGGCAAGCCATCGGGCTGCTCGGCGGCTCCTTCGATCCGCCGCATGAAGGGCATGTGCACATCACGCACGAGGCGCTGAAGCGGTTTGGACTCGACCGGGTGTGGTGGCTGGTCTCGCCCGGCAACCCGCTGAAGCCCGATGCGCCCGCGTCGCTGGAGCGGCGGATGGTGGCGTGCCGGGCGATCATGGATCACCCGCGGGTCGACATCACGGACGTGGAGGCGCGGATGGGCACGCGCTACACCGCCGAGACGCTGGCGCGGCTGGTTACGCTGCGCCCCGGCGTGCGCTTCGTGTGGCTGATGGGGGCGGACAACCTCGCCGGGTTCCACCGCTGGGAGGACTGGCGCGGCATCTTCGCGCGCGTGCCCATCGGCGTGCTGGCCCGGCCCGGCGAGCAGGTGCGCGCGGGGCTGTCGCCCGCGGCGCGGACCTTCGCCCATGCGCGGCTGGAGGACGGGGCCGCGACCGCGCTGCCGCGACTGCCGCCGCCGGTCTGGGCGATGGTGACGGGGCCGATGGTGGATCAAAGCTCGACGCGCATCCGGGCGTCGGGGGCGTGGGTGCGGTAGGATTTTGAAGGGGCACCCTCACCCCGGCCCTCTCCCGCCAGCGGGAGAGGGGGCGCTGGTTGCGATGGTCGGGAGTTGTGCCGAGGGGGCGCGTCTTGCAGACGGTCGGGCCGTGGCCCTCACCCCGGCCCCCTTCCGCCGGTGGGAGAGGGGCGACGGGTGGAGAGGGCGGCGCCTAGCCTTCGGGCGGGCGGGTGTAGTCGGCCTGCGACACCTCGTCGAGCCAGACGGTCTCGCCCTCAGGCTCCTCCTGCATGGCGATGTGGCACATGGCGGTGGTCGGCGACGCGCCGTGCCAATGCTCGACATCGGGCGGGATGAACACCGTGTCGCCCGCGCGGATCACCTGCGGGGCGGCGTCGCGCAGGGCGACGAGCCCGCTGCCCGACAGTACGCGCAGGGTCTGGCCGACCGGGTGGTGATGCCAGAAGGTGCGCGCGCCGGGCGCGAAGGTGACCTCGACGCTGCGGATGCTGGCCGGTTCCGGCGTCCGGATCACCGGCGCGATCAGCACGGTGCCCGTGAAGGCGGTGGCGGGCCCCAGCTTCCCCGGCCGGTCGCCGTTGCGGTGGATGATGAGCGTCATGGCCTCTCAGCCCTCCAGGCAGTTGAAGTTGAAGCGCCAGGGGCCTTCTTCGCTGATCATTCCCAGATAGCTCACGACGACGGCGCTGCCATTATCGTCGAGACGCAGGCTCTCCCCCGGATCGAGCCACCCGTTGCCGCTTTCGCCGGTGGGACCGCTGAGGCGGATGCCGACATCCCTGTTCACCGTGTTGAAGTCGAGCAGCCCAAGATTGAACCGAGCGGCACACAGGGTGATCCCATCGTCTTTCATCAGCACGAAATCTTCCTGCGAGGACATGCCGACCCTTGCGAGATCGCGGTTCTTCGTCGTGACGAACCTGTCCGTGACGCTTCCGACATCATCTGCGAAGCGGGTTATGTCGGGCCGCAGGGCTGCCATCTCGTCCAGAATGGTCGCGGTCAGACGGCGGACTTCCTCTTCCGTATCGGCCCCGTTGAGCGCGGCCATCGCCGACTCGATGCGCGAGGTTCGTTCGTCGATCTTCACCCGCAAATTTTCGGCGCGCAGGGCGGCCGCGTCGGGGAAGAGCCAGGAATATCCGGTGTCGAGCAGCTTGGTTCCGGACCACGCCAGAATGAAGGTCGCGAGCGCGAAGAGGGTGGAGTAGACCGGATGCTCCTTCCGCAGCCGGTCGAGCATGCGGAGGAAGCTTTCGCGTGGCTCGGGTGGCGCGGCCTCGGTGGTGGGAGTGGTCGCTACGGAATCCGGTGACGCGGGAGGCGTGTCAGGGTCTTGCATGGCGGGCAATCCAGGCTGGACAGGGTTCGGATGAACCAACCATTCCAGCTTGGACTGCTTCACGCAACAAATACGGCCTTCGAGGCCTCATCGTTTTTCGGCCGCTCGCCTCGGTCAGGCAGGCGCGCGTGCCGTGCCAGTCAATCGGGCAGGCGGGCGTGGCGCGCCAATCAGTTGGGCAAGCGCGCGTGCCGCGCGCGGGCGCCGCGTTCGATGGCGGCGGCGGTCAGGCGGTCGACGTCGAGGTCGTGGCGCAGGATCTCCAGGAGGCGCAGTTCCTCGATATTGACCGAGCCGTCGGCGGCGGCGACGTCGCAGGCGAGCGCGTAGGCGGTCTCGTTCAGGCGGCCGGGCAGGGCCTGGCCGATCGTGGCGACCAGCCGGTCGAGGCCGTCATCGGCGTCGAGGAAGGAAAACGTCCGGTCCGCGATCTGGGGCACCTGGCTCGCGTCGAAGCCCGCGAAGACGGGCAACACCGAGATGATGCTGCGGATGCTGTCGAGTTCCTCGTCGCTGAGCGTGCCGTCGGCGGCGGAGGTGGCGATCATGGTCGCGACGAGCGCGTCGTGCGGGGTCATCGTTTCGGTCACGTTTCTCTCCTGTCTGGACGCGGGGGATATATTGACGGAGAGGGGGCCTCTCAATAGGTGTGCGCGGATTCCAACTCCGGAGTGAGAGAGATGAGCGACTTGAGCGCCCTTGCCGAAACGTCGAAAGCCTGGCCCTTCGAGGAGGCGCGCAAGCTCGTCAAACGCTTCGCCAAGAAGGCGCCCGAGAAGGGCTATGTGCTGTTCGAGACGGGCTACGGCCCCTCCGGCCTGCCGCATATCGGCACCTTCGGCGAGGTGGCGCGCACCACGATGGTGCGCCGGGCCTTCGAGGCGCTGTCGGACATCCCGACGAAGCTCTTGTGCTTCTCGGACGACATGGACGGGTTGCGCAAGGTGCCCACCAACGTGCCCAACCGCGAGGTGCTGGCGCAGGACCTGAACCTGCCGCTGACGCGCGTGCGCGATCCGTTCGGCACGCATGACAGCTTCGGCGCGCATAACAATGCGCGTCTGATGGCGTTCCTCGACAGCTACGGATTCGACTACGAGTTCGCGTCCTCGACCGATTACTACCTGTCGGGCCGGTTCGACGAGATGCTGCAGCGGGCGCTGGAGCGCTACGACGCGATCATGGAGATCATGCTGCCCACGCTGGGCGAGGAGCGGCGCGCGACCTATTCGCCCTTCCTGCCGGTCAGCCCCAAGACGGGCCACGTGCTGCAGGTGCCGACGCTGGAGCGCAATCCCGAGAAGGGCACGATCGTCTACGAGGAGCCGGACGGCGAGCGGATCGAGATCCCCGTCACCGGCGGGCACGTCAAGATGCAGTGGAAGCCCGACTGGGCGATGCGCTGGGCCGCGCTCGGCGTCGATTACGAGATGAGTGGCAAGGATCTGATCGACAGCGTCACCCAGGCCAAGAAGATCTGTGGCGCGCTGGGCGAGCCGCTGCCCGAGACGCTGACCTACGAGCTGTTCCTCGACTCGGCGGGGCAGAAGATCTCGAAGTCGAAGGGCAACGGGCTGTCGATCGAGGAGTGGCTGACCTATGCCAGCCCCGAGAGCCTGGCGCTGTTCATGTTCCAGAAGCCCAAGACGGCGAAGCGGCTGCATTTCGACGTGATCCCGAAGGCCGAGGACGAGTATCACCAGCACCTGCGCGCCTATGCGGATCAGGACGGCAAGGGACGGCTGAACAACCCCGCGCACCATATCCACGGCGGCGACGTGCCCGAAAGCGATATGGAGGTGTCCTATTCCATGCTGCTCAACCTCGCCTCGGCGGCCAGTGCCGAAGACAAGGAGGTGCTGTGGGGCTTCATCCGCAAATACGCGCCCGAGGCGGGGCCGGAGAGCCATCCGGGCCTCGATGCGGCGGCGGAGCGGGCGGTGCGTTATTTCAACGACTTCGTGAAGCCCGCGAAGGTCTATCGCGCGCCGACCGAGCAGGAGCGGGCGGCGCTCATCGACCTGCGCGACCGGCTGGCGGCGTGGGACGGGCCGACGGATGCGGAGGCGCTGCAGTCGGAAGTCTTCGCCGTGGGCAAGGCGCACGGGTTCGAACCGCTGCGCGCCTGGTTCCAGGCGATCTACGAGGTGCTGCTGGGCGCGAGCCAGGGGCCGCGCTTCGGCGGGTTCGTGGCGCTCTACGGTGTCGAGGAGACGGTGGCGCTGATCGACCGGGCGCTGGAGGGCGCCTTCGTCGAGGGCTGAGCGTCGGGCGGATTTGCCGCAAGCCG
The DNA here is from genome assembly GCF_032464675.1 of Roseobacter sp. HKCCA0434. Lineage (NCBI taxonomy): Bacteria > Pseudomonadati > Pseudomonadota > Alphaproteobacteria > Rhodobacterales > Roseobacteraceae > Roseobacter > Roseobacter sp. HKCCA0434. The sequence goes on along the minus strand of NZ_JAWDKL010000033.1, from coordinate 6,847 downwards.
TGAAACTTTCCCGAAACCTCTTTCGTGTCATTCTGCAAGGGATGGCATGAGGGAGGTTGCGATGAAGTGGTTTCTGGCGGGTCTGATGGCCCTGTGTCTGGCGGCGGGCGCCGCGCGTGCGGACGAGGCGGCGGTGCGCGACGTGATCGCGCAGCAGATCGACGCCTTCGGGCGGGAGGATCTGGACGGGGCGTTCACCCATGCCTCGCCGATGATCCAGCGCATGTTCGGCGGGCCGGAGCGCTTCGGCGCGATGGTGCGGCAGGGATATCCGATGGTCTGGCGGCCCACGTCGCTGCGCTTCGGCCTGACGCGGAGCGAGGGGGAAACCGTGTATCAGCAGGTGATCCTGGGCGATGCGCGCGGCAATTCGCACGTGGCAGAATACGAGCTGATCGAGCTGGAGGGCGTCTGGCGCATCAACGGCGTGCAGCTTCTGCCAGATGCGGGGGCCGGGGCTTAACCCGATCTTAACGAATTGCTGACAGAACGGGGACGCGCGGCCCGGTCGCCGCGTGTTTTTCCCTCAAGAGATTGCTGACCCGGATCGCGGGGCGGGTGTCTCTCTTGTATAGTCATGACCGACCTTTCGCATCGCGCTGCGCGCGCCGGGCGAAAGGATTTGTTCATGAACAAGGCCGTTACCGACGCCATCGACCTGATGCCGCCCGCCTTCGCCGACGGGCTCGACCAGTGGTCCAGTGCCGATGGGCGCAGCGGCCAGGCCAGCTATGACGGCGCTCCCAATGCCGCGCTGGTCGCCTCGGACGCCGATTTCGGCGACTGCCTGGAGATCTTCAAGATCGCGAGCGTGCAGAAGCTGCGCTGGTTCGGGCTGAGCCCGGTCGCGCCGGGCTGCTATCTGCGCGTCTCGGCCCGCGTGAAGCTGGTCGGCGGAAACCGCCCGAACGTGCGCATCGCGGCTTGGGTGCAGGATCAGGGCGGCAGCGCCGTTGCGGCTGCCACGACCGGGGCGGAGGTCTTCCTGGAGGAATACGGTCAGGTCTACGAGGTTTCGGCCATCGTCGGGCAGGGGCACCGGACCGGTGTGGACATGATCTGGCCGCAGGACGCGGCGGGCGCGCATTTCGGGATCGACCTGACGGGCGACAACAACTGTTCGGTCCGCATCGAGAGCATCCGCATCGAGGACGCGACCTCGGAATTCCACCGCACGATGATGGATTGGGTCGACGTTCGCGATTTCGGCGCGATGGGCGACGGCTCGACCGACGACACCGCGGCGTTCCACGCGGCGGACGCGGCGGCGCAGGGGCGCGATGTCCTGGTGCCAGGGGGCGACTACTACATCGCGGGCGAGCTGACGATGAACGAGAAGGTCCGGTTCACGGGCCGGATCGCGCCGAACTCTCCGGGCCGCGTCTCCTTCGCGTTCAACTACGATTACGACACCTATCTGGAGGCGTTCCAAGACGAGCAGGAGGCGCTGGAGCGCGCGATCGCGGCGCTCTACGCCTTCACCGACCATGACAGCCTCGACCTGTGCGGGCGGCGCATCCGCATGACGCGGCCCGTGGACGTGCACGCGGTGGTCGGCGACCGCGATACCTACGGCAACCGGCGGACGATCCGCAACGGGCATCTGGATGCGGCGTCGTCCTCCGCCTGGAACACGAGCACGGCGACGTCCAACGCCAGCTATGACCCGAACGACTCGCTGGTGCTGAGCAATGTCGGCAATATCGGGCAAATCGAGGTCGGCAGCCTGGTGACCGGCACCGGCGTCGGGCGCGAGGTCTATGTGCGCGAGGTCGACGTGCCGAACGCGCGGATCGTGCTGAGCCAGCCTCTCTACGCCGCGGCGGCGAGCCAGAGCTATACGTTCACGCGCTTTCGCTACATGCTCGACTTCTCGGGCTTCGCCTCCGTCAACCGGCAATGCGTGATGCAGGTGGAGTTCCTGTGCAACCGGCGCGCCTCGGCCATCATGCTGCCGCGCGCGGGCACGGCCTGGCACATCCACGATTGCTGGTTCATCCGGCCCGCGGACCGGGGCATCACCTCGATCGGGGAGGGGTGCAACGGCATCTCGCTGACCGGCAACGAGTTCCTGTCGGGCGAGACGGGCGAGCTGGTGCGCGACCGGCACACGATCGCGATCAACACCAACAAGAACGACCTGAAGTTCCGCAACAACCGAGTCGTGCAGTTCCTGCATTTCGCCGTGGTCGCGGGTGGCGGGCACATGTTCATCGGCAACCACTGGTGGCAGGGCGATTCCACCTCATTCGACGCGGAGCGATCGGCCGGCGTGGTGCTGACCAACAAGAACTGCAAGACGGTGTTCACCGGCAACTATTGCGACAACGCGTTCATCGAGCTGACCGACGAGCACAATTCCGATCCCAGCTCGACCCGTGCCTACGGGGCGCTGTCGATCACCGGCAACATCTTCACCTGTTCGAGCACGCGCAACGACTTCACCTATATCCGGCTGGCGCCGATCGGGACGAACCACTCGATCGACGGCGTCACGGTGATGGGCAACAGCTTCAAGACCATCGGCGGCGGCACGATCCTGCGCGTGGACGGGGTGGACGACGACCGCGGGGATTTCGATCACGGTGCGACGCGGGGCATGATCTTCTCGGGCAATGTCTACGAGCGGGTGACGATCCGGACGGCGAACCCGGCCTCGGTGCCGTACCAGAAGTTCGGGACCTCCAACAGCTGGACCGTGCCGACCAATGGCCGCCTGCCCTTCGGCGGGGAGGCGCTGGCGCTCGATGCGTTCGCGCCCGGCAACTACATGTCGAGCGGCTGGGATGGCGGCTTCCCGTCGGTGGCGTTCCAGCAAGGCGGCGACCGCTCCTCGGTGCGGCTGGACTGGCGCGCGTCGGTGGGCGGCCTGGTGCTGCTGACGGTGCGCTCCGACCGGCCGAGCTGAGAATCTGCGGCGGCCCCTTGACGGGGGTCGCCGCGTCCGATCCCTAGCGGACTTCGATCCTCGTCGGCAGCTCCAGCCGCAGGCGGCTGACGCGGGCATACTCGGTCTTCCAGTCGATGCCCGTGTTTATGCAGCGTGCCTCTGCGGTCGGCAGGTTGTCGTAGGAGGTCGCTGGCAGGAAGCCGAGCGGCGTCGCGATCAGCTCATCGTCGAAATAGACCCGGCCGCGGCGCACGGCCTGACGGGTAAGAGGCGTCAGATCGAAGCTGATGCCGCAGAGATGAGCCTGCCCGTCGACGCGATACATGCGAAAGGCGACGCCACTTTGCGGCTCATCAGACCGCCCGAATTCCGACACCGACATGCCGACGAACTGATAGGTGTTGTCGATGCGCGGGGTGAAGTCCGATGTGGTCGCTGCGCAACCTGCGAGGCCGCCGCAGAGCAAAGCGGCGATAAGGGTCTTTTTCATGTATCCATCCGTCTGGTTGTCCCGCGCCCCTTCTTGCAGAAGGAAGTGATCGCCGACAGTGACGAAGAACACGGTGACCGTCAGAACTTCTTCTGCGTCTTGCCGCGCTTGACCCGCGTGCCGCCGCGACCGGCGGTGGAGCGGCCCTGCTTGACGTCGCGGGCGGCGACGGCCTCCTCCACGGCGCGCTGGCGGATCATCGGGTCCTCGGAGACGGCGAGGTCGACGGCCTCCAGCCGCTTGACCTCGTCGCGGATGCGGGCGGCCTCCTCGAATTCCAGGTTCTCCGCCGCCTTGATCATGTCCTTGCGCAGCGCGTCGAGATGGGCGGCGAGGTTGTCGCCCACCTTCGGCGCGTCGACCTTGACGGTGATGCGCGACTGGTCGGTATCGCCCTTGTAGAGCCCGGCGAGGATGTCCTCGACGTTCTTCTTCACCGTCTCGGGCGTGATGCCGTGTTCCTCGTTATAGGCCATCTGCTTTTCGCGGCGGCGGTTCGTCTCGCCGATCGCGCGCTCCATCGAGCCGGTGATGCGGTCGGCATACATGATGACGCGCCCGTCCGCGTTGCGCGCGGCGCGACCGATGGTCTGGATCAGCGAGGTCTCGGAGCGCAGGAAGCCCTCCTTGTCCGCATCCAGAATGGCGACGAGCCCGCATTCGGGGATGTCGAGCCCCTCGCGCAGCAGGTTGATGCCGACCAGCACGTCGAACACGCCGAGGCGCAGGTCGCGCAGGATCTCGATCCGCTCGACCGTATCGATATCGGAATGCATGTAGCGGACCTTGATGCCCTGTTCGTGCAGGTATTCGGTCAGGTCTTCGGCCATGCGCTTGGTCAGCACGGTGGCGAGCACGCGGTAGCCCTTCTGCGCCACCTGCCGGATCTCGTCGAGCAAATCGTCGACCTGCATCTCGACGGGCCGGACCTCGACCGGCGGGTCGAGCAGACCGGTGGGGCGGATCACCTGTTCGGCGAAGACACCGCCCGATTGCTCCAACTCCCACGCCGCGGGGGTGGCGCTCACGAAGATCGACTGCGGGCGCATCGCGTCCCATTCCTCGAACTTCAGCGGGCGGTTGTCCATGCACGAGGGCAGGCGGAAGCCATGCTCGGCCAGCGTGAACTTGCGCCGGTAGTCGCCCTTGTACATGCCGCCGATCTGCGGGACCGAGACGTGGCTTTCGTCCGCGAAGACGATGGCGTTGTCGGGGATATATTCGAAGAGGGTGGGCGGCGGCTCCCCGGGCGCACGGCCGGTCAGGTAGCGCGAATAGTTCTCGATGCCGTTGCACACGCCCGTGGCCTCCAGCATCTCGAGGTCGAAATTGGTGCGCTGCTCCAGCCGCTGCGCCTCCAAGAGCTTGCCTTCCTTGACCAGCTGGTCGAGCCGCATCTGCAGCTCCGCCTTGATGCCCTTCATGGCCTGCGCCATCGTCGGGCGCGGCGTGACGTAGTGGGAGTTCGCGTAGACGCGGACCTTGTCCATGCTGCCGGTCTTCTGCCCGGTCAGGGGATCGAATTCCGATATGCTCTCCAGCTCCTCCCCGAAGAAGCTGAGCCTCCACGCGCGGTCGTCGAGGTGGGCGGGCCAGATCTCCACGCTGTCGCCGCGGACGCGGAAGGAGCCGCGCTGGAACGCGGCGTCGTTGCGCTTGTATTGCTGGGCGACGAGATCGGCCATCACCTTGCGCTGATCGTATTCGCGGCCCGCGATCAGATCCTGGGTCATCGCGCCATAGGTCTCGACCGAGCCGATGCCGTAGATGCAGGACACGGAGGCGACGATGATCACGTCGTCGCGTTCGAGAAGGGCGCGGGTGGCCGAGTGCCGCATCCGGTCGATCTGCTCGTTGATCTGGCTTTCCTTCTCGATGAAGGTGTCCGATCGCGGGACGTAGGCCTCGGGCTGGTAGTAGTCGTAATAGCTGACGAAATACTCCACCGCGTTGTCGGGGAAGAAGCCCTTGAACTCGCCGTAGAGCTGGGCGGCCAGCGTCTTGTTGGGCGCGAGGATGATGGCGGGGCGCTGGGTCTCCTCGATCACCTTGGCCATCGTGAAGGTCTTGCCCGTGCCGGTGGCGCCCAGCAGCACCTGGTCCTGCTCGCCCCCTTCGATGCCGGCCGCAAGCTCCGCGATCGCGGTGGGCTGGTCGCCGGCGGGGGAGAACTCCGTATTCATCCGGAATGGCTTGCCCCCTTCGAGCTTGGCGCGCTCGGGGCGGGTGTACATCGGCAGGGTTACGGCATCGGTCATGGGCATCTCTCCGGCATGGGGCAGAGATAGCGATCGCGGGCGGAGCTTCAATCGCGCGCGGGGTCGCACGGGGCGCGCACGGGCGCGTTCAGTTGCCGGTAAGGTCTGGCGGGCTAGATTGATCGAGGCAAGCAGCACATGTCGGGTCCGGGCGGTACCACCCACCCACATTCCCCCGCTCGGGCCTGGCAAACCTGCTGTGCAAGCATTTTTTTACCGACATCGCGAAAAAAAACGTTTCGGCGGGAACCTGCCGAGGGGTCCGGCGTTGTATTCCCAGAAGCGAGAAACAAAAATCTCAAATATTTCAGTGGAGTAAGTTATGCGTTCCTTCGTCAACGCCCTGTTTTGTAGTGCCGCCCTTTTCACCGCATTCGTCGCCGTGTCCGCACCGCGCCCTGCCGAGGCAGAGCTGAATGCGATCGCCACCAGCTTTGCCGACGGCGTCGGCGTCGCAGGCTCCGGCTATCTCGACCGGCTGTATCTCAGCCAGGAATCGAATGTCGAGCGCGGCTTCATGGTTGCCTCCGCTGACTGAAACACAGGCCATCATTAATGGCAACGTGACGCCCGCGCCCTTGCGCGGGCGTTTCGTTTTGCGCATAGAACCGATGAACCCATGACCGACCGGAGCCGACCCATGCTGGCGCGAATCTACAAGCCGTCCCGGAATGCCATGACCTCCGGCACCGGGAATACGAAATACTGGGTGCTGGAATTCGAGGCCGCCGAGGCCAAACGGGTCGATCCGCTGATGGGCTGGCAGGGCTCGGGCGACACGGCGGGGCAGGTGCGGCTGCGCTTCGCCGACAAGGACACGGCGATCGATTATGCCCGCCGTCACGGCATCCCCCATCAGGTGATCGAGCCGAAATCGCGGCGTCCCAACGTGCGCGCGCGCGGCTATGGCGACAATTTCGCCCATGACCGGCGCGGCGCCTGGACGCACTGATCCCCTCTGGCCCCTTAGCTCAGCTGGATAGAGCAGGTGACTTCTAATCATCAGGTCGGGGGTTCGAATCCTCCAGGGGTCGCCATTTTCCCTATAGTACGATGACCGCGCTGCGCCTGACCGGGGTGCAGGTGCTGCGCGATGGCGCGCTGCGCGGTGGTGAGGTCGCGCTGGCCGCGGGCCGGGTCGCGGATGGCGCCGGGGTCGAGGTCGATGGGCGCGGGCTGGTCGCGCTGCCCGGCATGGTCGACGCGCAT
>NZ_JAWDKL010000032.1:0-34388 GCF_032464675.1 Roseobacter sp. HKCCA0434 | reverse complement strand
CCCCGGCGGCGTGGCGGGCCTCGACCCGCGCGCGGTGCAGGTCGCGATCGGCCAGCACGCATTCGATGATGGTCGCCCGCGCGCACCGGTCGGCGGCGAGCGCCCGCCAGCGGTCGAGCAGAACCTCCATCCCGTGCACGGCATCGGCCACGACGTTCTGGTCGAGCGCCAGCGCCTCCCCCGCCAGCTCCACCGCCGCGCGATAGGCCGCGTCGCGCTGGTCGAGCGGCCCCAGCGCCTCGGCCACACCGCGCTCGATCGCATCGATCCGCAGAAAGGTGGCGGGCAAGGCGGCGGCGATCCCGCGTGCCAGCGTGGTCTTGCCGCTTCCGGGCAGACCGCACAGCACGACGAGCTGCCTCACCCCGCGCCCCCGGCGATCCGCGCTCCCTCGACCAACGCGCCGAGCTTGGCATAGGCGATCTCTGGGTCCACCGCACCGAAGCCCGCGAAGGTGCCGAACCCGCAATCGGACCCGGCAATCACCCGGTCCGCTCCAACGATACCTGTAAATCTCTCAAGACGTTGCGCGACGAGCTTCGGATGCTCGACGAAGTTCGTGGTGGTATCGACGACACCCGGCACGAGGATGCGATCTTCAGGGATCTCGGGCTTGTGGTCTTGGAAGACCTCCCATTCATGCGCGTGGCGGGGGTTGGAGGTCTCGAACAGCAGATAGGTGGCCTTCGCCTTCATTAACGTTGGTAAAACCGTGTTCATGTCGATGTCGCAGACATGGGGGCCCTCGTAGTTGCCCCAGCAGATGTGGATGCGGACGCGGTCTTGCGGGACGTCCCGCAGCGCGTGGTTCAGGGCCTCGACATGGGCGTCGGCGATCTTCACGAATTCGGCGTCCGTTAGGTCGGCGAAGAGCATGTGGCGCGACAGCGCGAGGTCGGGGCAATCGAGTTGCAGGTCGAGCCCCGCGGCCACGATCGTCTCGTATTCCGCCTTCATCGCGTCGGCGAGGGCGGCGAGGTAGGCGTCGCGGGTCTTGTAGAAATCGTTCTGCAAGAACAGGGAGATGACACCTGGCGAGGCCGCGTTCATGAAGCCGCGAGACGCACCGTGCGCCTGCATCGCGGCCTTCAGGTTGGCGATGTCCTTCTCCAGCTCGCCCTGGCCCTTGGAGCGGACCTCGCCGGTGCACATGGGGCGGGCATATTGCGGCGTGCCACCTTCGTTCGCCAGACGCTTGAGAAAGCTCGGGAATTTCTTGAGATCGGCGGGCGCGTTGCGCGGGCTGTCGCCGGAGAAGCCGGTGTAGCGGTCCTTGACATAGGTGGCGTAGGAGATCTTCGACGTCTCGCCGTCCGAGACGATGTCGATGCCCGCATCCACCTGTTTTCGCACGGTTTCCGAGACGGCCTCGGTCATTGTGCGGTCGAATGCGGCCTGGTCGTAGGGCTCCCCCCGCTCGCGCGCGAAGATCATGTCCACGACGTCTTGAGTGCGGGGCAGAGAGCCGACATGAGTGGTCAGGATGGTCATCTTCGTTACCCCGTCTGGCAAGCTTCGTTAATGGCCCCGGCGCGGTCTGCGATGCGTATGGCACGCGTATGGCAAGCGTATGGCACCGCGTCGGGCATGGGGAGAGGTTAACCCCGCCTTGCAATCGTATGCAAGCTGGGCGTGCGGATCCACACTGGCGCGAGGGGCTGGAGGCGATAGGGTCGGCAGAAGGGAGGCGCGATGCTGAAGGATGTTGTCGAGATGACGGTCGGGGCGACCGCGCTCTGTTTCGGAGACCTGTCGCAGGGACTGCCGACGATTGCGGCATCAACCGGGGTGGTCGCTGCGGTTCTGGGACGCGACAAGCAGCTGTCAGGCGAATGCGCGCGCGTCTTGAAGCGGGTCGAGAAGGAGTACGCGAAAGCGCTGACCCACTTCCCCGAGGACCACGCGATACTCATGCGGCAGGCGATGGAGGCTGTCGACGGCATAGCGGCCTCCTGCCTGTTCGAGCCGCGCCAACTGGCGCAGAGCGCGCTGACGCCCGAGGGGTTTCCCGGCGCCGCGACCCGGCAGTTGCGGGCTGAGATCGCACGGCGGGCAAGTCACCTGGACGACGACCAACTCGACTTCGCAGCTCGCATGATCGGCACCTGCCTGGAGGCGGCGGTGGAGGAGGACGCCTTCTACCGCCAGTTCCGCAAACAGTTGAGCATCGCGCAGGCGCAGCAGATCGGTCTGATCCGCGCGGAACAGGCGGAGATCGCTCGTCGGGTCGATGAGATATTCAACACTGTGGTCGGCGCACCGCGCGAGTTTCTGGAGAATATCGCCCAACGCTTCGGACACGACAATCCCGATGCGCCCCTGCCCGATTTGCAGAGGTTCCTGAAGGACAAGGCCGCCGAGTATCGCGAACTCAAGACGCGGTTCGCGGCATTGGCCGAGGCCGACGGGCGGATCGCCAACCTGATGGCCGCCGCCGAGGATGCCATCGCGCGTGGCGATTTTGCCGAAGCGGATGTGCGCCTCTCGGATGCGGAAGAGATGCAGGTGCAGGAGCACGCGCTCGCCCCGATCCGCAAGCTGGCGGATCTGCGCGAACAGCGGGGCCGCGCGGCCCTGCTTGCGGGTGATGCGGACAAGGCGCTGGTGCATTTTCAGGAGGCCTGCGATCCGTTCGATGCGCTGGATGTGATGGAGGGCTGGGAGCGGCGAGCGGTCTTCGCACAGGCATTATATGATAGTGGAGCGAGATACGGCGGGACTGGCTTGGCGGGCACAATCTTGCTTTTGCGAAAAAATTTGACAGTCGTTACACGCGGAGGGTCCGCCAACTTTTGGGCGGGGACGCTGAACAATCTTGGCATTGCACTAGAAGCGCAAGGCACCCGCACAGGCGGGTCGGCAGGAACGGATCTGCTCGGGCAAGCCGTCGCGGCCTATCGCGCCGCGCTGGAGGTCCGCACGCGGGAGGCGCATCCGGTGGACTGGGCGATGACGCAGAACAATCTCGGCAACGCGCTTTACCAGCAAGGCACCCGCACCGCCGGGTCGGCAGGGGCCGATCTGCTCGGGCGGGCCGTCGCGGCCCATCGCGCCGCGCTGGAGGTCCGCACGCGGGAGGCGCATCCGGTGGACTGGGCGGGGACGCAGAACAATCTCGGCAACGCGCTTTACCAGCAAGGCACCCGCACCGCCGGGTCGGCAGGGGCCGATCTGCTCGGGAAGGCGGTTGCGGCCTATCGCGCCGCGCTGGAGATCTTCACGCGGGAGGCGCATCCGGTGCAATGGGCGATAACGCAAAACAATCTCGGCGGCGCGCTTTACCAGCAAGGCATACGCACCGACGGGTCGGCAGGGGCCGATCTATTCGGGCAATCCGTCGCGGCTTATCGCGCTAGTCTTGAGGTCCGCACGCGGGAGGCGCATCCGGTGCAGTGGGCGATGACGCAGAAAAATCTTGGTCTTCTCTATGAATGCTGGTCGGAGATTGAAACCGAGCATTCGACCTCTCATCTCCGGTCGGCACTCTCTGCCGTGGATCTGTCGCTGGAGATCTATGACCCCGTGCACATGTCCCACTATCACCAGCAAGCCACCGCCCTGCGCGAAGACATCCTCGCCGCTCTTGAAGACGCCTCGGAATAGGGGCATCTGATCCGCGGTGCAGCGGGAGGTGATGATGCGCGCGCGGGTCCGGGGCTTGGTGAACCATCCGATGTTCGAGCGGGGGGTGATCGCGCTCATCGTGTTCAATGCCATCGTGCTGGGCTTCGAGACGGCGGCGCGTGGAAGTGCGCTGGCGCTGTTGCAGACGCTCGACCGGGTGATCGTGGCGGTGTTCGTGGTGGAGCTGGCGCTGCGGCTCTACGCCGATCCGCGCGGGTTCGTGCGCGATCCGTGGCGCTGGTTCGACACGGTGATCGTGGCGGTGGCGCTGATCCCGGCGACGGGGGCGCTGAGTGCCTTGCGGGCGTTCCGGATCCTGCGGGCCTTGCGCCTCGTCTCCACGGTGCCCGCGATGCGGCGCGTGGTGCAGGGGCTGATCGAGGCGCTGCCGGGGATGGGGTCGATCGTGCTGCTCCTGGGCCTGATCTTCTACGTCTTCGCGGTGATCTGCACACAGGCCTTCGGCGAGACGTTCCCGGAGTGGTTCGGGACGCTGGCCGCGTCAGGCTACACGCTGTTCCAGGTGATGACGCTGGAAAGCTGGTCGATGGGGATCGTGCGGCCGGTGATGGAGGTGCATCCCTGGGCCTGGGCGCTGTTCCTGCCGTTCATCCTCGCGACGGCGTTCACGGTGCTGAACCTCTTCATCGGGGTGATCGTGGATGCGATGCAGTCCGAGCACGCGGCGGAGGCGGCGGCGGAACGGGAGAGCCTGACGAGCGACAACGAGCGCATCCTGGCGGAGCTGGCGGCTATCCGTGCGGAGCTTCGGGGGGCGCGGGGCGCAGGTTTGGCGGCGTCGTCTCGCGAATGAGGAAGGCGCGGACGGGGTCGCGCTCCGCCGCGGCCTTCGCGTCGAGGGCATCGGCGAGGGCTTCGCGCCAATCGGTTTCGTCGGCGAGTTGGGGATGGGCGCCGTCATAGCGGTGTCGCAGGGCGTCGGCGACGTGATGCCAGTCTTCGGGTGGATGGCCGTGCCAAGCGGCGATGAAGTCGTCCGGGTGGAGCGCGTGAAGGATCGGGACGGCCTGTAGCTGGAGATCGTCCGTATCTCCGGTGATCCGACCACAGAACAGGTCGATATCGGTTGCCAGGTCGCCAAGCAGGCTACGCGCGAGGCGGTCGCGCTCTTTTTTCCAAGCATCGTCACGGAGAGACTTGATGGTCTTGGAGATGCGGTCATGACGCGGGTCATCTGCCGACCAGAAACTGTATCCGTGACTGCCTTCGTGATCCAGAAAGTCTGGCCTGCCGTCCGGTACGATCGCGGGCAGAAAACCTAGATCGGACAAATGCGTCAGTCTTGCTTCGAACCTCTCGACGAGGTCGTCCTCCGACAGGTCGATCAGCCCGGCTCTGACAAGTTTGAGCAGTGCGGAGAACTCGTGCAGGAGGATCCCCAACGGGGTCTTGTCGTCGCCGTCGAGCCTTCGGCAAAGTTCATCGCGGGCCGTCTCGATCTGCTGCGGGTTGCGTTCCCGTGCTCTGTAGATCGTTAACCAAGGCGGCTCGGATTCGGGTGAACCGTAGGTCGGAGATTGGGACAGGGCGGCCTCGATCTCGTTCGCCGGGTAGAGTCCCTGCACGATCATCCTGGCGATCAGGTGTTCAGGCATGTGGAGGATGTATGCGAATCCATGCCTTTCGAAAACCTCGCGCGGAGCAGAGCGGCTCCCCTCCTTTCCCTTGCGAAAATTTGACAGCGCAACGGCCGTCGAAAAACCCGCCACCTCCTCCGCCGTCAGGCGTCCCGCCCGGTACTCGCAATCCAATGCGACGTGCTGGGCGATCAGGCCTCCTATCGGATAAGGCTCCTGCCGCAAATCCTCCGGGATGCAGGCGATCAGGCGGGCGGTGTCCTGCATGACATGGCGTAGGATGCGCAGGGAGCGGACCCCGGAGCGTTGGAAGGTCGCGAGGATGGTGTCGCGGTGGGTCTCCAGCGCCGTGCGGTCGTCGCGGTCGTGGTTGTGGTCGTCCAGAAAGGCATCGTAGGCTTCTGCAACTTGAGATTCGGCGTGCAGGGTCTGGCCGAAGATCTTTTCTTTCAACCGCTCAAAACCGACATCGTGCCTTGAGATTTCGCTCTCATTCCCGATCACAACAACTGGAAATTGGTGTACCTCTATGAACGCCGCAATGAGTCCAAGCGTCGACACGAGATCGAGTTCGCACCGTTCCAAGTCATCGAACACGATTGGCTGATCGGCTTCGATCTGCGCCGAGATTGCCCCGTTCATTATATTTGCTGCAAAAGATCCGGCAATTGCGAAGGCGCCACCTGCATCTTTCAAGGCGCCTTCAACGGGCTTCAGAAACCGTCTCAGCTTTTCCTCATTCGGCGACAGCGCACCAAAGATGGCACTTTGAACCTGCTCAACGGTGCGCAGCCCGTTCAGGCTGACATAGTAATGCCCCTCCTGCCCCAGCGCGGCGCGGACCTGGTGGGTCTTGCCGACGCCCCAGGCGCCGGTGACGAGCACCGCGTAGCCCGGAGCCTTGAGTTTCGCGTAATAGCGCAGGTAGTCGTCGATCTCGCTCATGGGGGCGACTGTCCCGCGGGACGGGGCGGGGATCAACAGTCCAGTCGATCCCGCGCCGCGAGGGGTCAGGCCCAGAGGCTCGACGGCCCCGCCGGGTCGTCCGTGGCGACGATGTGGTAGAGCGCGGCCTCGCCGGTCATCGACGGCTTGGCGGAGTGGGCGAGGCCCGCGGGGACCAGCGCGGTGTCGCCGGGGGCGAGGGTTTCGGTGCCGCCGTCCCAGTCGAGCCGCCAGTGGCCGCGCACCGGCATCAGGACGTGGGGCTTGTCATGGGCATGGACCGCATCGGCGCCGGATTTCTCGGTGATCAGCGCGACCTCGAAACCGGGGGTGTCGCGGATGATGCCCTCGGCCCCGATGACCTTGCACGGTTGCCCGTTGGCGAGTGCGGCCATGTCGAGATAGCGGCGCACGCCCCAGCCGACGACCTGCTGCGGGGTGAGTTCGGGGAAGTCCTCGAGTTCCTCCTCGGTCAGCACCGGCATGGGCGCGACGCCTTCGGGCAGCGCCTCGCCGCGCTTGGTGTCGTAGAGCTTGCCCGTCTCGGCCAGGACGAGGCCGTGATCGGCTGCGTCCTCGATCACCTGCGGCGCCCAGATCACGCCGCCGCCCGCGTCGTCGCCGCCCAGCACCGCCATGATCATCCCGTAATCGGTGCCGATATTCTCGAAGCCCCGGAAGATGCCGGTGGGGATGTCGATGATGTCGCCTTGCTCCAGCACCACCTCGCCCGCATCGCCATGCCGCCCCCAGAAGAAGCGCCAGCGGCCCGAGGCGACGAAGAACACCTCCGCCGTGCGGTGGGAATGCAGCGAGTTGCGGCACTTGGGCGGCTGGCCCGCGGCCCCGATATTGAAGCCGATCGCGTCGGTGATGTGGACGTGCTGATCCGCGCTCTCGCTCACGCCGCCGCCGATGATGGTGAAGTTCTCCTTCTGGTTCGAGCCGGGTGTGTGGGCGTCGATGAAGGCGGTCTTGCAGGGCTTGAGTTCGCCGTAGCGGACGAGTTTCGGGGCGGTCATGGGGTCTCTCCTAGGGCTGCGGGATGGGTCGTCGGCAAGGGCGTGCCGGGCGGGTGCGCGGTCATGTCGGCGTGGAGCCAGACCATGCGGTCGAGGAACCACAGCTTGCCCCCCACGGCGAGGACGAGGCCGGCCACGGTCCAGCCCGCGTCGAGCGACCAGAGCCCCCAGGCGAGCGGGACGAGGCCCGCCGCCGCGATGGCCGTGGTGAGGCGCGCGGCGCGGGCATGATGGGCGGGCACGGGCCGGCGCGCACGATCGAGCCAGAGCCGCTCGCCCAGCACGCCGCGGCTCATCCAGGTGTCGAGATCGCGCGGCGGCGGGAAGGCGCGCGGGTTGAGGAGCGTCCAGGCGACGAGCAGCGCCAGCGGAACGAGCGCCCACCAGACGATCCAGACCCGCGACCAGATGGCGAGCGCGGCGAGCGGTAGGACGGGGACGCGGCTCCACCCGCTCCACGGGTTGGCGTGGCGCGCCCAGGTGGCCGCATCCATCGCCATCATCCGCTCGGTCGCCCGGAACAGGTCCATCGCTCAGCCCGTCGCCAGGTGGATCTGCTTCCAGATCGCAGTCTCGTCGTAGAGCGTCCATTCGCGGCGCAGGCCCCAGGGGCCGAATTCGGCATGGCTCGCGCCCATGATGTAGACCTCGGCCCCCGTGGGCGTGCCGAAGGCGCCCCAGCCGTCGTGGCGGCCGTGCAGGCTCCACCTTATCGCGGCACGGGGCGGCATCATCGCGTCCTCGCGCCCGATGCGGTGCTCGACGCGGAAGGTGGCGTCGGGGAAGCTGGCGCGCAGGCCCATCCAGAAGCGGTCGGCATCGACATGGGAGTGGCCGGTGACGCCGCCGGGCAGTTCGAGCTGCACCGCGCGGTCGTAGTCGCGCGGAATGGTGGCGAAGTCGCCGCGCATGATGCCGCTCAGCATCTCCTCGTATCGCAGTCCCCATTCACTGTCGTTGCCGTGCCCCTTGTAGGGGCCGGGGCGGTCGATGGCGGGGGTGAAGGGGCGCACGCACTGCTCCGGCCCGCCTTCGCGCGCGATCAGGTCGGCGGCGAAGGCGCGCGGCTCCCACCCCATCTGGCGGACGATGGCGCCCTGATCGCGGATCAGCCATTCGTCGTCGATGGTCTGCCCGATTGCGTGGCAGTCGGCGATGATGCGGTAGGTGAGCCGCCTGCCCGTCGCCTTGCCGTACATGCCGTCGCCGGTATGGGTCGCGGTCGAGAGCAACCGGTGGGAGCTGAGATGCCCCGGCCCGCCGCTCTCGTCCGGGCACCAGATCACGTCCTCGCCGTAGAGCGTGCGGTCGGGAAACTCCGCCAGCGTCGCCATCGTCGCCGATTTCACCGGGCCGTTGCCGACCACGAGGCTGCCGGGGGAGCGGACGGGGATGTCCGCGGCGTAGTAGTCGTCGAGGGTCGCGATGCCGCGATCCTCCCAGATCTCCTTGGTGATGCCGATGATGTAGTCGGGAAAGTCGTTCCAGCGGTTGGAATAGATCATGTCTCAGTCCTCTTGCAGCGGGCGGGTGGAGCCGCGGCGGATCAGGGTGCCGCCGATCTCGACCCGGCGGGGGGCGAGGTCGCCCTGCTCGATCCGGTCCAGCAGGGTGTCGACGGTCTGCTCGACCATGCGGCCCAGCGGCTGGCGCATGGTCGTCAGATCATAGGCGGGCCAGGCGGCGATGGGGCTGTCGTCGTAGCCGACCACGGCGACGTCGTCGGGGATCGAGAGGCCCAGCTCGAAGCGGATCACGTCCATCACGGCAAAGGCCATGTGGTCGTTGCCGACGAACACCGCATCGGGCCGTGCATGGGCGGGGGCGGAGAACAGCTCGACCGCCGCGTCCTGCGCCGCCTGCCGGTCGTAGCGCCCGTCGATCTGGGCGAAGAGGCGCTGGCCCGCCTCCTCCAGCCCTTGCGCGAATCCGCGCGCGCGGTCCTGCCCGGTCGAGGCGCCGAGCCAGCCGGAGATATGCGCGATGCGGGTGTGGCCGCAGGCGACGAGGTGCCGCGCGACCTCCCGCCCGCCCGCGAGGTTGGCGGAGGTGACGGCGGAGAGCCGGTCGTCGCCTTGCGCGCGGTTGAACTGTACGACCGGGATGCCGAGATCGGCGCAGCGCCCGGCGAGGTCGGAGGAAATCGAGACAGACGCCATGACGAGCCCGTCGACCTGGTGCGAGAGCAGATCCTCGATCACGCCGTCGACCTCCGCCGCCTCGTTGGAAGCGAGGAAGACCATGACGTGATAGCCCCGCGCCTGCAGCGCGCGGCTCAGCCGCTCAATGGCGTCGGGGTAGAACTGGTTGTCGAGATAGGCGACGAGCAGCCCAATCACCCGGCTCTTGCCGGTGATGAGCGAGCGGGCGAGGCGGTTGGGGCGGTAGCCGAGCTCCTCCGCCGCCTTGCGCACCTTGGCGGCCATGCGCGGGCTGACCGACGCGCCGGGGGTGAAGACCCGGCTGACGGCCGACTGGCTGACGCCCGCGCGGCGCGCGACATCCGTTGCGGTCACCGGCATGGGCGGCGCCCTCCCTCTGCGGTGGACTTCGCGTATTTCGGGGAAGATGAAGGAGCGGGCTGCGCTTCAGCTTCCTGCAAATACGCCTGTCGGACGGTCGGCCTCATCCCGCGGTCCACCCGCCATCGACGAGCAGCGAGGTGCCGGTGATCATCGCCGCCGCGTCCGAGGCGAGGAAGATCGCGGCGCCCATGATATCCTCGACCGCGCCGACGCGAGGCAGCTTGATCTTGCCCTCGATCCAGGCGCGTTTTTCGGGATCGGCGAAGGTGGGTTCGGTGAGCGGGGTGCGGATGAAGGTCGGGCAGATCGTATTGACGCGGATGGCATGCGGGCCCCATTCGATGGCCATCGCCTTGGTCATGCCCTCGACCGCGTGTTTCGTGGCCGCGTAGACCGCGCGGTCGATGCCGCCGACATGGGCCATCTGGCTGGAGATCTGGAGGATCGCGCCGGGTTTGCCCGCCGCGATCAGCGGCTTCGCGACGGCCTGGGCGAGGAAATAGGCCGCCTTGATGTTGAGATTCGCGACCGCGTCGAAATCGGCTTCGGTCGTATCGGTGGCCGGAGAATGCCGGGCGAGACCGGCGGAGTTCAGCAGGATGTCGAAGGGTTCGTCGCGCTCGGTCAGCGCCCGCACCGCGGCGAGGTCGGTGACGTCGAGCGGCGCGGCGTGGGCGGTCAGGCCGCGGTCGCGCAGGGCGGTCGCGGCCTCCTCCAGCGCGTCGGCGCGGCGGGCGGCGAGCGTGACCTCGGCCCCCGCCTCCGCGAGCGCCACGGCGCAGGCGAGCCCGATGCCGGAGGAGGCGCCGGTGACGAGGGCCCGGCGCCCGTCGAGGCGGAAAGAGGGGGTGATGGGCAGGGTCATTGCGATAGCTTTTCGGACTGGAGGTGCAACTCGCCCCAACGCCCCGGATGTGCCGCCTTATCGCTATCGGCCCATACGAACCGATACAGTATATCGATATCAGAGTGTGCCGCCAATGCGACTGCCGCTTGAAGCGCGCGGCGGGCATCGACCCCTTGGAAACTTATACCTGCAGCAGGCACATACCTATATCCGTTATCGGATTTCTGCCCGTCCACGAACTTCAACTTGAGCATCGACTTGATGTCGTCTCGGGCGACACCTTTCTCAGCGCTAAGCTCGATCAGATGTTCCAGAGCGTGGTTCCAACTGACATACCCACCATATGCTCCATCTGCCTTGAATTCCTTCAAGACCGTGTGGGTGACGGAGGGCAGGTTTCTAGGGTTATCGTACTTCAGCACATCGCTTCCACTATCTTCTGCCTTTTCGGACGCCTGCGCGAGAAATTCATCGAGCGTCTCGGCGAAGCTGGCAAACGGGCGCGCCCTTGCTGCGAGAAAATCGTAGGCGTCGGTGGTGATCTGGACAGTCTTCATTTCGGTTCTCCTGGGCGATACGAGCAACATTGATCACCACATAGCATCCATATCAGCTTATATCAAGATGTACGGAGCCATATGTGATACGCTGAGTCACCGTCATAGCCTCGACTCTCGAACGGCAAGTCCCGTTTGGGGGTCGAAGCCGGTGCGCGCCTTGTTGAATTCGCGCATCCGGGCCAGCGGGTCCACGCCGATCTGATCGTAGAGGTGGAGCATGTCGACGAGCACCCAGTTCTCGCGGATCCGGTCGCCTTCGAGCCGCCAGAAGTCGAGGCTGCGCATCGTCACCCGCTGGCCCGAGGGCGCGATGCCGAGCCAGCCGGGATGGGTGATCGTCTGGATCATGTTGGGCCAGCCGGTGACGGCGGCGTAGTCGCCCGCGCCGAAGAAGTGGTAGGTGATCTCGTCCACGTACTGCCCGCGATCGGGCATGCCGGCGAGGAACGGGATCTGGTGCCAGTCGCGAAAGCCCTGGATGCCGCGCCCGGTGCCGATGCCCGCCGGGCCGTACCAGGTCATGCGGGGGTGCCAGAAGCGCTCCATCTCCATCACCTCGGGGCCGCCTTGCGCGGGGTGCTTCTTGAGATGGTCGAGCATGTCCTTGATGCGGTCGCGTGCGGTGGTGCCGGGCGTGTGGGGGCCGAGCCCGTCCTGCGGGGTCGGGCCGGGGACATGCCATTCGCGGCCGAGCGAGGGGGCGAGCGGCCAGGCGCCCGCCTGCATCATCAGTTCGGGAATGTCCCAGATCGACTGCATCTCGACCACACGGCCGCCTTCGATGCGGAAGAAGTCGTGGCAGCGCATGTGGACGAGGTGCCCGGTCGGGGGAATGTCGAGCCAGGGGGCAGTGAAGGTGCCGATGATCGTGGCCCCCTGCCCCACCCAGTGCGCGCCGTGATCGTCCTCGCCGGCCATCTCGATCCAGACGCGCCGTTCGAAATCGGGCATGGCGCTGCGGAGCGTGGCGTAGGCGTCGGCGAGGCCCGAGGGGTCCATGTCGCCGAGCGGGTGGCAGAGGCGGACGAGAGCGTCGGGGGCGAAGGTGGCCTCGATCGCGCGGGCGGCGTCGGTGCCGTCGCCGTCGTAGAGGGCGGTGGTGAAGGGGGTCAGGTTCATCTTACGACACGGCTCCGATCCTGTGCGATCGTCGCGCCCGCCGAACAGAAGGTTCGCCTCCGGCGACACGGGGCGGGTCGGGCGCGTTCGAGATGCCAGGGCGACTTGAATTGAATTGGCTGCAACTCGTGTCTCACTCCGCCGCCTCCCCGTAGGGCACGTTGCGACCGCCGTAGCGGCGGACGCGGACGTTCGCCTGTTCGGCATGGCCGACGAAGCCTTCGAGCGTGCACAGCCGCGAGGCGTAGGCGCCGATCTCGGCTGCGGCCGCGTCGGTCGTGATGCGTTGATAGGAATGGGTCTTGAGGAACTTGCCGACCCAGAGCCCGCCGGTATAGCGGCCCGCCTTCTTCGTGGGCAGGGTGTGGTTGGTGCCGATGACCTTGTCCCCGTTCGAGACGTTTGTCCGCGCCCCGAGGAACAGCGCGCCGTAGGAGTGCATGTGCTCCAGATACCAGTCGTCGCGGTCGGTCATCACCTGCACATGCTCGGAGGCGATGTCGTTGGCGACCTCCAGCATCTCGTCATGCGTGTCGCACAGGATCACCTCGCCATAGTCGCGCCAAGAGACGCCGGCGGTCTCGGCGGTCGGCAGGATGGCGAGCAGGCGGTCGATCTCGGAGAGCGTATCCCGCGCCAGCTTCTCGGAATTGGTGACGAGCACGGCGGGGGAGTTGTAGCCATGCTCGGCCTGGCCCAGCAGGTCGGTCGCGCAGAGCTCTCCGTCCACGGTGTCGTCGGCGATCACCATCGTCTCGGTCGGACCGGCGAAGAGGTCGATGCCGACGCGGCCGTAGAGTTGGCGTTTGGCCTCGGCCACGAAGGCGTTGCCGGGGCCGACGAGCATGTGGACGGGTTCGATCGTCTCGGTCCCCAGCGCCATAGCGCCGACGGCCTGGATGCCGCCGAGAACGTAGATCTCGTGCGCGCCGCCGAACTTCATCGCGGCGATCACCGCCGGGTTGGGCTTGCCCTTGAAGGGCGGCGTGCAGGCGACGATGCGCGGGACGCCCGCGACGCTGGCAGTGGCGACGGACATGTGGGCGGAAGCGACCATGGGGAACTTGCCCCCCGGCACGTAGCAGCCGACCGATTGGACGGGGATGTTCTTGTGGCCCAGGATCACGCCGGGCAGCGTCTCGACCTCGATATCGAGCAGAGAGTCGCGCTGGGCCTGCGCGAAGTTGCGCACCTGCTCCTGCGCGAATTTGATGTCGGCAAGCTCGCGGTCGGTGAGCTGGGCGATCAGGGCATCGATCTCGGCCTCGGTCAGGCGGAAGCTGTCGGGGGTGTAGCCGTCGAACTTCTCCGAAAGCTCGCTTACCGCCACGTCGCCGCGCGCCTCGATCTCGGCGAGCGTGGCCTCGACGGCGCTGCGGACCTTTGCGTCGTCTTCGGCCCGGTCGGCATCGGAGCGGGCGGTCTTGAGATGGCGGATGGTCATGGCTGTTCCTTGGCGAGACGTTTGGACGCCGCGGCCGCACCCTTGGCATGCGCCGCGTCGATCAATTCGGCGAGGTGCGGCCAGCGCCGCTCGGACGGGTTGAGGATGGCGACCCAGCCCATCCAGCCATAAACCGGATGCGGCGTGAGGGTGTCGGTTGCGGCGAAGTCGTGGCGGGTATTGACGATGCCGCGTCTGGAAGGACGGGTCGGACGCCGTCCGAACAGCGCCTCACAGACCGCGGGCGGCACGCCGATATTGAGCCGGAAGATGCCGGGTCGGTCGAGCGCGGAGGCGCGGTCGTTCGCGCCGTCCTTGGTCTTGACCGTAGCCACGTAGACGCCGCGCTTCAGCCCGCCGCCGGGATTGAGGAACAGGCCAGTCTCTCCCCAGCTGTCGGTGGCGACAAGATCGGAATGGCGGCGCCGGATCGCCTCTATGAGCAGAGCGGGGGTCACGACAAGGACCTTCGGTCGGGCTGATGGCCCGACCGGCGGCCGCACCGCCCCCCCGGGGCGGCCGCATTCGCGTCCACCCCGCGGCGCGGCCGCCGGTCTGGCGTCGCGAGAGGCATTCGGGCGCTCACGGCGCGGGCGGGGTCTTTTCCCCGCGATCGAACGCCTCCCACCCCTCGCCCGCGAACACGTCGTGGCCGAGCTGGGCGAGGACATGCGGGAAATCGACCATCACCCAGTTGTCGGTGATCTTGCCGTCCTCGACCTTCCAGAAGTCCATGTAGCGGATCTCGACCCTTTTGCCGGTGGCGGGGATGCCCATGAACTCCCCGCCATGCGTCGCCTCCTGCCGACCGAAGGCGGCGGCCCATTCGCCCATGTAGAGGCGGGCCTCGTCGATGCAGGTCTTGTCGTGGAAGGCCGCCTGGAAGGGTTTTTGCCAGTTGTCCTGGAATTCTCGCAGGCCGTGCTTGGTGCCGCAGCCCTGATTGCCCATCCAGCGGAAGCTCTCGGAGAAGAAATCACCGATATCCGCGATGCGGTGGTCGTTGAGCCCGTCGACCATGCCTTCGATGGTGGCGCGGGTTTGCTCGGTTTTCGTGAGGTCGGTGTCGCGGGTCAGGACGGCCTGCTCCGGTCTGGATCCTTTCATGGGCGACTCCTCGATTTGAATACGTATGCAAGGCTAGCGGAAATTAAGCGTGGCGCAAGGGCTTGTTTGGCTGCCATGCGCGGAATCAAGGGCGAAGCCCGCCGCGCATCGCCGGGCCGCCCCCCGGCACGGCGATTTGGTCGATGCAGGCGCGCTGCGGTGAAGTCTGACGGACTTGGCTGCCATAAAGTGCCATGCTCCAAGGTTGGATCGCCGCACCGCGGCCCGGCGATGCGCGGCTCGTCCACCGGAGCGGCGATCACCCCTTCACCGCCCCCGCCGTCAGGCCGCTGACGATCTGGCGCTGGAACACCATCACCAACAGGAACAGCGGCGCGGTGATCGACACGGCCGCAGCCACCGCCTGCACCTGGTCGGTGGTCGTCGTCTCCCGATTGAAGAAGCCGGTGATTGCGGGCACCATCGTCTGGTTCTGCGCGTCGAGCAGCAGCGCCGTCACCAGATAATCGTTGTAGGCGAGCAGGAAGCTGAACAGCCCCGTCGTGATGACCCCCGGCCACATCACCGGCATGATGACCCGCCGGAACGCTCCGAAATGCGAGCAGCCGTCGACGCGGGCGGCCTCGTCGAGCTCGGCCGGGATCGACTGGAAGAAGCTGCGCAGCATCCAGATGGTGAAGGGCTGGTTGATCGAGACCAGCACCACGATCACCGCCCAGGGCTGGCCGTAGAGCGTCGGTGCGGCGGAGCCCAGGAACGGCTCCAGGATCTCGGCGGAGTTGATGAAGGGCGGCAGGTAGCCCGTCACCAGCACCGAATGGGGCAGCGCGCGGAAGATCAGCGCGGCGATCAGCAGCCAGAAGGCGAGGTCGGAGCCGGAGCGCGCGAGCCCGTAGCCCGCCAGCGTCCCCACGGTAAGGGAGATCGTGACCACCCCCGCCGTAACCAGCATGGAGTTGAGGAAGTTGCGGTAGAAGGCATTGTCGACCCAGACCGCGCGGTAATGCTCGGTGGTCAGCCCGATGACCGGCTCCCCCAGCGGGCCGAGGATCGGATCGAGCGCGTTCGTCAGCAGCGGGTAGAGGCCGAACAGCACCAGCGCGCCGACGATCAGCGCGGCGAAGGCGGCGACGACCCAGCCCAGCGGCGCCCAGCCGGGCGGGGAGAGCCGCTCCACCAGCGGGCGCAGGCGGTTGGCGGCGAGGTCGTAGAGCGCCCAGAGCACGCCCATCAGGAGTACGATGCCGAAGACCGACAGGCCGTGCCCGCGCGCCCGCGTCACCGGCCCGAGGATCACGTCGAGCGGATCGGCGGCGAAGGCGTCCACGGGTGTCTTGAAGCTCATCACCGCGACCCAGACCAGCGGGAAGGCCGCGATCAGGCACCAGAAGGCGAGGAACCCGGCGGAGGCGAGGCGCAGCGAGGCGGGCTGGCGCAGGGCGCGCGGCGTGCTCATTTCGACGTCCCCTTGTGGTCGCGCCAGGTCCGGCGCAGCAGCGGTATCAGTAGGATGACGATCCCGACCATGGTCAGCATCGAGGAGGCCGAGGCCCGCCCGATCGCCCGGTTGCCCGCGTCGTCGGGCGTCAGGTAGTCGAAGGTCAGCCATTGCAGCGAGATGCGGAACGCCTCCGAGCGGAAGCCGATCACCTCCTCGAACACGCGGTAGCTGTCCATCAGGTGAATGAGCGCCACGAAGACGATCAGCGGCATCAGGTGCGGCACGATCACGTAGCGCAGACGCTCGAACCGGCTGGCGCCGTCGATGATGGCGCTTTCCAGCGTGTCCTGGTTCACGGTCTGGAGCCCGGCGTAGAAGATCACGAAGGCGAAGGGCGCGACGTGCCAGACGCGGTAGAACATCATCAGGATCTCGATGGTCCAGCCTTGCGCGAACATGGCGATGTCGGCGCCCGACCAGCTTTCCATCAGCGCCGTCAGGATGCCGTCGCCGACGAAGAGCCATCGGATCGACAGCGCGCCGATCACGGGCGTGATGATGAAGGGCAGCAGCGACACGAAGATCGCGGGGCCGCGGATGTTGCGCGCGGCGTTGTTGACGGTCAGCGCGATCAGCAGGCCGACGCCGATCACCAGCGGCAGGGTCAGGAGCGTGAAGGTCAGCGTGAAGCGCAGCGCCTTCCAGAACGGGATCGACAGCAGGTCCCCCAGATCGCCACGGGCGATCGCCTCCCCCGCCCGTCCGGGATCGACGACGCGGCCGTAGTTCTGCAGGCCGACGAAGGAGGTCGTCTCCACCACCCGCCCGTCCGCGCCGATGACGGGGCGGTTCTGCACCTCGGTCACGCAGGTCTGGCCGAGGAAGCCGGGGGTGCAGCTCTCGACCTCGACCCGTTCGAACTCGGCCTGGGTGAGGTGGAAGCTCTGCCAAAGCACCGAGATCAGCGGGGCGGCGATGAAGATCAGCATCAGGATCAGCGAAGGCCCGACGAAAGCGGCGAAGGTGCGGAACTTCATGATTGGGTCCTCCGGTCGGAGCGGCGGCGGGACAGGCGGTCGCGCACCGCGCGCAGGTCCGCAAGGCTGCGCCCGGAGATGGCGCGGGTCACCACGTCACGCTCGATGCGCACCGGGTTTCCCGGCGAGAGGTGGCCGTAGATGCCCTCCCCCAGAACCTCCAGTACGGCGAAGAGGCGTGCGTTCTGACCGGACGGATCGTAGGCAGGCGGCGGCGGCAAGAGGGACGCGCCGGCCCGAAGATCGAAATCCTGGCGGTGGTAGTGGGCCCAGACCGCCGCGAAGGCGTCGTACTCGTCGCGGGTCATCGTGTCGGGGCCATCGGGGTGCGGCGGCCGCGTGACATCCCGCGTGTTTCTTACGGCGCGCAGCACGCGAGCACGGACCTTCGAGAGGTCGAGGACCGAGAAGGCCGACCCCTCCGCCACCGGTCGATCGAAGCCAGATGCGCGGAGGTTCACAACCGGGGCCTTCGCGAACTGCTGCACCGCATCGACCACGAAACGGTCCGCACCGGGTATCCCCCGGGCGGGGACGGCCGCGAGGCAGGCCGCGCTCGACAAGTCGGCGCGGGCATGCGGGCCAAGGGCGCGAAGCGTTTCCGTCTCGCGCGTTGCTATGTCGGAGAACCAGCTGCGATAGACGGCGAGAAACCCGTCGAACTCGGCACGGGACAGGCTGCCGGGGTCGGTCTGCGCTGGCGAGGTCGTGGCGAGGGACGGCAATGGTCTGATCCCTTTCGTTGAGCGTCGGGGTCGGATGCGCCTTTCGGCGGGATGCGGGGCGACTGGCGCCGCCCCGCACGGTGGATCAGAGCAGGCCCGCCTCTTCGGCGGCGGTGGTGTAGTCGGCCTCGATGGCCTCCAGCGTCGCCTCGGCCTCTTTCGCGCCGGTCAGGAAGTCGGCGACGTTGTTGCCGATGGCGGTGTGCATCAGTCCCATCTGCGTGGTCGAGGGATAGGCGGGCGGGTTGGCCATCGCGGTGGCGATCGCGCCCTGGGCGAGCGGCGTCGGCTCGTAGCCGTCGATCAGCCAGATCGCGTCGTCGTTGTGGGCGGTAACCATCTCGGTATCGATCCCCTCCATCGCGACGCGGAAGGCGGCCTCGGCCTCCTCGTCGGTGATGTTGGCCGCGATCACGATGCCGTCCCACCACAGCGTCGTGGCCGGGATGCCGCCCTCGACCGCCGCGGGGGCGGAGGCCCCGGCGACGAGGCCCACGACCTCGCTCTCGGCCTCGTCGTTCATCGCGCCCGCGCGGCTGGCCCAGAGATTCGCCATGGCGATCTTGCCCTGCTGGAACTGCTGCTGGACGTAGGTGGAGTCCGAGGTGAGGTATTCGGGGTCCATGTACTCGGTCAGCGCCTTCATCATCTCCAGCGCCTGCACCCCGGCCTCGGAATTCACCGCGGGGGTGTTGTCGTCGTTCACGAACTCCCCGCCGAAGCCGACGAACATGTTGTTGAAGTCCTGCGCGAGGTTCCAGCCCGCGGCCATCGTGGCGCCGAGCGGATAGTCGACGACGCCCGCCTCCTGGATCGCGGCGGCGACCTCCAGAACTTCGTCATAGGTGGTCGGCACTTCGAGACCGAGATCCTCGAAGATGTCCTCGCGGTACATCAGGTGCTGGGTGTTGACCATCATCGCCACGGCCATGATGTCGCCGTTCACCTGGATCAGCTGATTGGGCGCGAGGTGCTGGCCGTATTCGGCCACCAGATCGTTGAGCGGGCGGATGGTGCCCGCGTTCAGAAGCGGCGTCAGCGTGCCGTTCGACACCCCGCCGATGGCGTAGAGCGAGGGATCGGCGGCGAAGGCCTCGGGCTGCTTCTCGCGGAACTCCTGGTCGAGCTCGGCCTCGAAATTGCCGCACTCGGCCATCGCGTCGGTCGCGCTCTTCCATGCCTCGAAGCCCGCGGTCAGCGAGGACAAGGGCACGTCGTTCTCGAAGGCGCACTCCGCGTAGGCGCCGGTGGCCAGCATCGAGACGGTGGCGGCGAGGGCCAGTTTCTTGAGCATCATGTGGGTACTCCCGGTTGGTGGATGGCCCCGTCGGGCCGGTTGGGGGATCGGGCCCCTTCGATGGGACCTCTCATGTGGTCAGGACGGGCGGCGTTCGCCCGTCTCGTGGTCGAAAAGGTGGCAGATCGCGGGCGGGATGGCGATGGACACGGTGTCGCCGATCTCGGCCCGGAACTCCTTGTGCGCCTTGACGGCGACCAGCGCCCCGCCCGCGCGGACGGAGATCATCGTGGCGTCGCCCAGCAATTCGAGCGTGTAGATCGGCGCGGTGATCGCCGCCGCCTCCCTCGGCTCGGCCAGGCGCGCATCCTCGGCGCGAAAGCCCAGCGTGACGGCGCCGTCGGGCGCGTCGAGGCCCGCGATCTCCACCCCCTTGCCGCGGAAGGTGCCGCCCGCGATCTCGCCCTCCATCAGGTTCATGGCGGGGCTGCCGATGAAGCCCGCGACGAAGGTGTTGGCGGGGTTGTCGTAGATCTCGGTCGGGGTGCCGACCTGCTGGATGCGGCCGCGGTTCATCACCACGACGCGGTCGGCCAGCGTCATCGCCTCGATCTGGTCGTGGGTGACGTAGATGGTCGTGACCTTCAGCTCGTGCTGGAGGTTCTTGATCTGCGCGCGGGTGGAGACGCGCAGCTTCGCGTCGAGATTGGAGAGCGGCTCGTCCATCAGGAACACCGTCGGCTCGCGCACGATGGCGCGGGCGAGGGCCACGCGCTGCCGCTGGCCGCCCGACAGCTCCGCCGGTTTGCGGTGCAGGAAGTCGTCGAGCTCGACCATGCCGCTGGCGCGCATCACCCGCTTCTCGTGCTCGGCCTCGGGCACCTTGCGCACCTTCAGCGGGAAGCGGATGTTTTCGTAGACGTTCATGTTGGGGTAGAGCCCGTAGGACTGGAACACCATCGCGACGTCCCGGTCCTTGGGGTCAAGATCGTTGACCACACGCTCGCCGATATGGATGCGGCCCTCGGTGGCGTCCTCCAGCCCCGCGATCATCCGCATCGTCGTGGTCTTGCCGCAGCCCGAGGGGCCGAGCAGCACCAGGAACTCGCGATCGTGGATCGTCAGGTCGAAATCGTGGACGCCCACGAAATCGCCCCAGCGCTTGTGCACATGCTCCAGCTTGATCTCGGCCATCGGCACCCCTCGCCCGGTGTTTCGACAACCCTAGACAGGGGGCGGTGCGCCTGCCAAGGTTTTTTTGCAATCGTATGCAAAATCATCGAGCGAGTCACCCGATGCCCCATCCTCACGATACCCGAGAACGCACCGCCGCCGCCGTCGCGGCATTGGTCGCCGGTGGCCCCGATGCCGGTGACGCGCTGGCCGCCGATGCCGTGTTTCACGTCGGCGCACCGGTCGGGCGGCTCGACGGGCGCGACGCGGTGCTGGAGGGCTGGTTCGCCCCCTTGCGTGCCGCGCTGACCGCGCCGCGACTGCGCGACGACATCGTGATCGGGGGCGAGAACCGGCGCGATTATGGCGGAGAATGGGTCGCCTGCGTCTCGCATCTCGCGGGCCTGCTGACCGGCACGCTATGGGGGATCGAGGGCGACGGGCGCTATGTCTCGCTGCGCATCGGCGCGTTCTACCGGATCGAGGGCGCGCGGATCGTCGAGGCGCGGATCATCCCTGATCTGGTGGACCTGATGGCCCAGCTCGGCCGCCACCCGCTGCCGCTGCATCCGGGGCGGGAGATTCGCTGGCCCGCGCCGATGACCCATGACGGGGTCTGCCCGACGGGCGGGAACGGTGCGGCCACGCTCGACCTGGTGGAGGCGATGCTGGGCGACCTGACGGCCTACGACCCCGAGACGTTCCAGAGCGCGGGACAGACCGGGCCGGGCGGCTACTGGGCCGAGGACATGTGCTGGTACGGCCCCGGAGGCATCGGCTCGACCACCACCTATCCCGGCTTCGACGCGCATCACCGGGTGGCGTTCCTGACCGCTTTTCCCGACCGGGTGGGCGGCAACCATTACTGCCGGATCGGCGACGGGGCCTATGCCGCCGTGTCGGGCTGGCCGTCGATGACGATGACCCACCGGGCGCCCTATCTGGGCCAGCCGGGTGACGGGCGGGCGCTGACGCTCAGGGTCATGGACTTCTACCGCTGCGCCGACAGCCAGATCGCGGAGAACTGGGTGCTGCTCGACTATATTGACCTGTTCGCCCAGATGGGCCGCGACCTGATCGCGGAGCGGGGTGCGGCCCGTCGCTGACTCAATCCCCCGTCAGGTCGTCGGGGGCGTGGTCGGGGCGTTCCTCGCCCTCGCCCGCATCCGATTCCGCCGCCTGTTCGATGGCGTATTCCTGCGCGGCCTCCACCGCCACGGGCGAGGCCTGCGGCATGACGGGCGCGTAGGCCGCCGTCTGATCGACCGCGGGCGCGGCGCGGCGGGTCATCCGCCAGAAGCCGTAGGCGGCGATCAGGCCGAAATTGGCGGCCAGGAAGACGAAGAAGAAATCGGTCCCGACCCCGGTCATCAGCCAGCCGACGATGAACGGCCCCAGGATCGCGCCGCAGCCGTTGATGAACATCAGACCGCCCGAGCCCGCGGCCATGTCCTCGGGCTCCAGGTAGTCCGCGGTATAGGCGATCAGCAGCGCGTAGAGCGGGTTGCCGATGCCCCCCAGCACGAACCCCGCCATCAGCACCACCGCGAAGCTGTCGGCGAGGAAGGTCGCGGGCAGCATGATCGCCGCCGCCCCCGCGCACATGAAGGCGATCAGCCGCCGCCGGTCCATGCGGTCGCTCAGCCAGCCGATCGGGTATTGCAAGAGCAGGCCACCCACGTAGATCGCGCCCACGAAGATCGAGATCTCGCCCACGCTCAGGCCCTTCTCCGCCCCGTAGACGGCGGACATGCCGAACATCGAGGCGAAGATCCCGCCCATGAAGAAGGCGCCCACGCAGCCCAGCGGCGAGGTCTCGTAGAGCTGGCGCAGCGTCATCGGCTTGGTGCCCGAGAAGATCGGCGCGGGCGTGACGCTCAAGAGGATCGGCGCGAAGCTGATGGAAACCAGCACCGACATCAGCACGAACAGCGCATAGGCCCCTGGATCGGCGGTGTTGATCAGCGCCTGCGCGGCCAGCACGCCCGCCGTCTGAACCAGCATGTAGAGCGACAGGGTCTGGCCGCGCGTCTCGTTCGTGGCGCTGTCGTTCAGCCAGCTTTCGCACACCACGTACACGCCCGAGAAGCAGAACCCGACCATCAGCCGCATCAGCGCCCACAGGATCGGGTGCGGCACGGCGGCATACATGATGAACCCCGCCGAGATCAGCGAGGCGAAGGCGGCGAAGACCCGGACATGCCCGACGCGCGAGATGAACCACGGCGTCAGGCGCGAGCCACCGAGGAAGCCCGCGAAATAGGCCGACATCACCCAGGCCATCGTGGCCGCGTCGAAGCCCTCGATCGCGCCGCGCAGGCCCAGCAGCGTGCCCTGCAGCCCGTTGCCCATCATCAGGAGCAGCAGGCCCAGGAACAGCGCCCAGGAATTGTTCAGCACCTTCAGCATCGCTCACCTCGCCGATTCGCCGGTTCCGCCACCGGCTACCAGCCCCGCGTCCGCTTGTCGCGTCCGCTTTGGTCCGGGGCACGTTGCGCGGGCCTCATGGCTGCGGCAGCAGGAGCGAGCTGTCGCCGTAGGAATAGAAGCGGTAGCGCGCGGCGATGGCGTGGGCGTAGACGGCGCGCATCTCCTCCACCCCCATCAGGGCGGAGACCAGCATCATCAGGGTCGAGCGGGGCAGGTGGAAATTCGTCATCAACCCGTCGGCCACGCGGAAGCGGTAGCCGGGGGTGATGAAGATGTCGGTATCGCCGACCCAGGGCGCGATGGTGCCGCCCTGCCCCGCCGTCTCGATCAGGCGCAGCGCGGTGGTGCCGACGGGGATCACGCGGCGGCCCTCGGCCTTGGCCTGCGCGATGGTCTCGGCGGCTTCTTCGCCCACCTCGCCCCATTCGGCGTGCATCCGGTGCTCGGACACGTCGTCCACGGTGACGGGCAGGAAGGTGCCGGCGCCGACATGCAGCGTAACGCGCGTGCTCTCGACCCCGGCCTCGGCCAGCCGGTCGAGCAGGTCCCGGTCGAAATGCAGCGAGGCGGTGGGGGCGGCGACGGCGCCGAGCTTCTCGGCGAAGACGGTCTGGTAATCCTCGCGATCGGCGTCGTCCGCCGGACGCTTGCCCGCGATGTAGGGCGGCAGCGGCATCTCGCCCGCCAGCGCGATGGCCGCGTCGAGATCGGCGCCGGAGCGGTCGAAGCGCAGGGTCACGCGGCCGTCCTCCCCCTTCTCGACCAGCTCGGCGGAGAGATCGCGGAAGTCGAGCACGTCGCCCGCGCGCAGCTTGCGCCCCGGCCGCGCCAGCGCGGACCAGCTGTCATCGCCCAGCCGCTCCAGCAAGGTCGCCTCCACCTTCGCCGTGCCCGGCCCGTCGCGGCTGTCACGCGTGCGGGTGCCGAACAGGCGTGCCGGGATCACCTTCGTGTCGTTGAACACCATCAGGTCGCCGGGGCGCAGGATCTCGGGCAGGTCGCTCACATGCCGATCCGACAGGGCTGTGCCCTCGGCCAGCAAGAGGCGCGACGCCGGGCGCGGCTTCAAGGGCCGCAGCGCGATCAGCTCTTCGGGCAGGTCGAAATCGAAATCGGACAGGCGCATGCTCATGGCGCGGGACATGGCAGGGAAATTGACCTCGATCAAGGCACGGCACTGGTGCGGCATGGCAAACATGTCCGCAAGACCCGGATGCCGGGTCGACCATGCGCCTCGGATCCCGGTGCCAGGTTGCCCCCACGTGGGCACCGGGTCCGCCCCGCCGGGGTGGCGGTCGTCGGCGGATGGAGGCAAGGTGGCGCGAACCGGTCCAACCGAGGAGCCCTGCCATGTCCCTGTCCGTCGGCGATGCCGCCCCCGCCTTCACCCTGCCCGCCTCGGGCGGTGCGACGCTGTCGCTCTCCGATTACGCGGGGCGGACGCTGGTGCTGTTCTTCTACCCGCGCGACGACACCTCGGGCTGCACGAAGGAGGCGGTGGGCTTCACCACCGCCCTGCCGGAATTCGAGGCGGCGGGCGTTGCGGTGCTGGGCTGTTCCAAGGATACGGTCGCGAAGCACGACAAGTTCGTGGCCAAGCACGAGCTGGGCATGCCGCTCCTCTCCGACGCGGAGGGCAGCACGTGCGAGGATTACGGCGTCTGGGTCGAAAAGAAGATGTATGGCAAGACCCATATGGGCATCGAGCGCAGCACCTTCCTGATCGATGGCGAGGGCCGGATCGCACAGATCTGGCGCAAGGTGAAGGTGCCCGGCCATGTCGATGCCGTGCTCGACGCGGTGAAGCTGCTGGGCGCGTGAGTTGACCGCGCCGTCTGCGAGCGGCACACCGATCCCATGAGCGAATTCGACATCCCCGACACTCTCGCCGCCTGTGCCGAGGCCGTGCTGCGCGAGGGAGATCCGTGGCGCAAGACGGCGCTGAGCCGGGCCTGTGCCGCCGAATGGCAGCGCCGCTACGACGGCGACCTGATGCCCGTGGGCACCGCCTCGCCGCCCCTGCGCCCGGCCCGCCCCGAGAAACCGGAGCTGCTCGACCCGCGCGACGTGCCGCGCAGGCGGCCGGGCTCGCCCGCCGGGCGCATCGCGATCCTGCACGCGATCGCGCATATCGAATTGAATGCCGTCGACCTGCACTGGGACATCATCGCCCGCTTCGCCCATGTGCCGATGCCGCCGGGCTTCCACAACGACTGGGTGCGCGCGGCGGACGAGGAGTCGAAGCATTTCAACCTCGTCTCCGACCGATTGGTGGCGTTGGGCAGCCATTACGGCGCGCTCGCCGCTCATGCCGGGATGTGGCGCGCGGCGGAGGACACGCGCGACGATCTGGAGGCGCGGCTCGCCGTCGTGCCGATGGTGCTGGAGGCGCGCGGCCTCGACGTGACGCCGGGCATGATCGCGCTGTTCGAGAAGGCAGGCGATCCCGACACGGTCGCCGCCCTGCGCACGATCTATGCCGAGGAGGTCGGCCACGTCGCCTATGGCTCCAAGTGGTTCCACTTCCTGTGCGGGCGGCACGAGCGCGACCCGCGCGACGCCTTCCACGATCTGGTGCAGCGCTATTTCCACGGCGCGCTCAAGCCGCCCTTCAACGACGAGAAGCGGGCCGAGGCGGGGCTGCCGCTCGACTTCTACTGGCCTCTGGCCGAGGACGGGCGCTGAGGGAGTGATTCCACGCGATTCTGCATGAAATGCGCGGATGCGCGCAAATCTCGGCGGGTTATTGCCGAGGCGAGACGCGATTTGCAGGGTTTGACGGGCAATAACGCGGCGGAATACGAAAAGGTTCCGCATTTTGTTGATCCTCGTGAAACGGCCCGGTAACGATTCCCTCCGAAGGGCACCCGCCGGGGGGGCGGAGCCCGGTCCGAGACGGCGCATGAGACCGCCCGGACCGCACCGAACGGGACGAGGGACACCAATGAACAAGCTGCTTGGCCGCGTGATCCGCGAACGCCGCATCTACTTCACGACCGACGACCAGACTTCATATGCGCGCCTGACGCCGCTGCGTCAGATCGGCCTGGGCCTGATGGCCACCTCGATCCTGGGATGGTCCGCCGTCTCGGGCGTCCTGCTCGCCGCCGATGCTCTGGCCCCCGCGGCCACGAACACCGCCGTCGTCGTGCAGGGCGTCCAGCAGAACCGCATCGACGAGCTGATGGAGGAGCGCGCGCGCTTCGCCGCCGAGGCCGAGGAGGCGCGCGTGCGCTTGGTCCGCGCGGCGGAGGTCATGGGCGCCCAGCAGCAGGAACTCGTCACGCTCCACGCCCGTCTGGGCGAGACCGAGAGCGCGGTCGAGGAACAGCGCGTGACGCTGGAGGCCCGGCAGATGGACCTGGTCGAGCGTGAGGAGGCCCTGTCCGACGCGCTGGTGGAGCTCGCCGCCCTCGACGCCGACCTGACCGAGCGCAGCGACAAGGCCGAGGACATGTCCCGCTCGGTCGCGATCCTGCTCGACGGTCTCAGCCGCACCGCGGACGACCGCGACGGCATGGCCGACGAGATGGCGCGCATGGCCTCCGAACATGCTGAACTCGAAGCCCGCGCGATCCTGGCCGAGCAGCGGCAGGAGCGGGTCATCGCCCGCCTGGAAAACGCGGTCGAAGGGGGCATCGCGGCTCTCGACGAGGTGTTCCGCGCCGCCGGGGCCGATGTGGCGAGCCTCTTCCCGCAAGGGCCCGGCTATGACGGTCAGGGTGGTCCGAACCTCGATGTCGAGACCTCCGTGGAACTGCCCGAGGCCGCCAATGGCGCCGCCGAGGCCGCGGACCTGGCCCAGGAGGCCCGCGCCGTCGATCCGACCGCCGACCGGGTGGACCTGCTGCTGAACCGGATCTCGGACCTCAACGCACGGCGCGCGGCGCTGGGCCAGATGCCCTTCGCCGGACCGGTGCGCGCGGCCTATCGCCAGACCAGCCCCTTCGGCACGCGCCGCGATCCGATCAATGGCGGGCGTCGCCAGCATAACGGCCTCGATTTCGCGGCCCCCGTGGGCACGCCGCTGCACGCCACCGGCGCGGGCGAGGTCGTCTATGCCGGGCGTCGCGGCGCCTTCGGCAACCTGGTGAAGATCCGGCATGCATTCGGCTACGAAACCCTCTATGCTCACATGCACCGGATCGACGTCGCGGTCGGGGACCGTGTCGAGGCCGGTGACATGATCGGCCAGATGGGCTCCACCGGGCGGTCGACCGGCTCGCATCTGCACTACGAGGTCCACCTGCACGGGGCCCCTGTCGACCCGATGACTTATTTGAAGGCAGCTGAAAATGTTCTCTAAGAGCAAGATCAACGATCCCATCGAGACGCCCAAGACCGACGAGTCGAAGGCGACCCTGCCCACCGCGCCGAAGCCGAGCGCACCGGCCCCGGCGGCGAAGCCCAAGGCGGCGCCCTCCGTCCTGTCTTCCGATCTGACGATCAAGGGCAATCTGGAGACGACCGGCGACATCCAGGTCGAGGGCACGGTCGAGGGCGACATCCGCGCCCACCTGCTGACCGTGGGTGAAACCGCGACCGTCCGCGGCGAAGTCGTCGCCGACGATCTGGTCGTGAACGGCCGTGTCGTGGGCCGTGTGCGCGGGCTGAAGGTCCGCCTGACCTCCTCCGCCCGGGTCGAGGGCGACATCATCCACAAGACCATCGCCATCGAGAGCGGCGCGCATTTCGAGGGCTCGGTCCAGCGCAACGACGATCCGCTGAGCCAGGGCAACCAAGCCCCGAAGGCCCTGCCGCCCAGCTCCGACAGCGGCACCGCCTGAGCGGACGATCCTCCGAGACAGAAAACCCCGGCCCCCGCGCCGGGGTTTTTCGTTTCCGCAAGACCTTCCTCGCCGCTAGTCTGACGCCATCCCGTCGCGAGAGGGTCTCAGATGACCGGAACCGAAACCTTCTGCCCGCAAGCGCGGCGCCGCTACGTGCTGATGGCGGCGATCGTCGCGTCGGCGATGGGGTTCATCGACGGCTCGGTCGTCTCCATCGCCGTGCCCGCGATGCGCGAGAGCCTCGACGCCTCGCTCGCCGACATCCAGTGGGTGAACAACGCCTACATGCTGACCCTGTCGGCACTGATCCTGGTGGGCGGGGCGGCGGGCGACCGCTACGGCGTGGTGCGCGTGTTCACGATCGGAATCGCGCTGTTCGTCGCCGCGTCGGTCCTGTGCGCGCTGGCGCCGACGACCGGCATCCTGATCCCGGCGCGGGCGCTGCAGGGGATCGGGGCCGCGGTGATGGTGCCCGGATCGCTCGCGCTGATCTCCAAGAGCTATCCGCGCGGCGAGCGGGGGCGTGCCATCGGCATCTGGGCCGCCGCCTCCGCCGTGACCACGGCGCTGGGGCCGGTGCTGGGCGGCGCGCTCCTGAGCGCGGGCAGCGCGGAGCTGTGGCGCGCGATCTTCCTCATCAACCTGCCGCTCGGCGCGCTCGCGCTGTGGATGCTGATCGCAAGGGTGCCGCGCGACAGGCCGAGCACGGAGGACCCGCTCGACTGGACGGGGGCGGCGCTCGTCACGCTGGCGCTGGGGCTGGTCGCCTGGGCGATGACCGGGCCGGAGGGGGAGGACGGCGTGCCCGAGGCGGGGCATATCGCGCTCTACGGCATCGCGGGCCTGACGGCACTGGCGGGGTTCATCGCGTGGGAGCGGCGGGCGCGCCATCCGATGATGCCGCTGCGGCTCTTCGCCATGCCCGGTTTCGCGGCGGCGAACGCGATGACCTTCACGCTCTATTTCGCGCTGAGCGCGGTGCTGTTCTACCTGCCGATGACGCTGATCGCGGGATGGGGCATTTCCGAATTGCAGGTGACGGTGCTGTTCCTGCCGCTGACCCTGTTCATCGCGCCGCTGTCGGGCCCCGTGGGCGGGCTGGCCGAGCGGATCGGCCCCGCGCCGCTGATCGGCACCGGATCGGCGCTGGTGGCCCTGGCCTATGCAAGCCTCGCCTGGGGGATCGGCTGGGGTGCGTTCTGGGGGCATGTGCTGCCCTCGATGGCCCTGATGGGCTTCGGCATGGCGCTGGTGGTGGCACCTTTGTCGGCGGCGGTGATGGGCGCTGTCGAGGATGCGGACAGCGGCGCGGCCTCGGGCGTCAACAACGCGATCAGCCGGATGGCCGGGCTGGTGGCCGTGGCGGCGATGGGCGGGGTGGCGGCGATGGCCTTCGCGGGCGCGGGCGGCGATCCGGGCTTGGGTTTCGGCGATCCCGATGCGGGCCGCGACGCGACCTCCGCGGGGTTGGCGGCGGTGGCGTGGGGAACGGCGGGTCTTGCCGCTTTGTCGAGCGTGATCGGCTTCACCCTGCTGCCCTGGGGTCGGCAGGAGAGCGGCGGAGAGACGCCGCGCGCGGTAGAGCATCCCCACGATTGCGGGCCGGAGGCGGGGTAGCAGAACGGCGCGGCCCCGGCTCGAGGCCGGGGCATGAGCCGCGCATCGACGGGCCGCGGTGCGGCGATCAACGGTCTATGCATGGCACTTTATGCAAGCAAAGTCCGCCAGACCTCACCGCCGCGCCCGACGTCAACCAAATCGCCGTGCCGGGGGGCGGCCCGGCGATGCGCGGCGCCTTCGGCTTGATTCCGCGCGGGTGAGTTTGGTGAATGGTTCAGACTAGGGGGCGAGATGGATCAAAAGTTGCGGCTTGAGCCGTGCGTCGACGGGCCGCGGTGCGGCGATCTTCGGCTCGAGCATGGCGCTTTATGGCAGCCAAATCCGTGTGATTTTCCGGCGTCACGCCGTCATCGGCCAAATCGCCGTGCCGGGGGGCGGCCCGGCGATGCGCGGCGCCTTCGGCTTGATTCCGCGCGAAGAAGCCCGATCCGCGGCCTCGGTCGAAAAGATGCGCAGTGGTCTGCGGACTGGATTTCGCGCGGGCAGCCGCTCGGGCGAAAGACGCCCTTTACTCCTCTGCGTTCGCCTCCGCACGGCTCTTGCCGGTGGCACCCTGCGCCAGGGTCGCGGCCATGAAGGCGTCGAGATCGCCGTCGAGCACGCCAGAGGTATCCGCCGTCTCGTGGCCCGTGCGCAGGTCCTTCACCATCTGGTAGGGCTGCAGCACGTAGGAGCGGATCTGGTTGCCCCAGCCCGCGTCGCCCTTCGCCTCGTGCAGCGCGTTCACCTCGGCGTTCCGGCGGTCGAGCTCCATCTGGTAGAGCCGCGATTTCAGCGCCTTCATCGCGATGTCGCGGTTCTGGTGCTGAGACTTCTCGGAACTCGTCACCACGATCCCCGTCGGGTGGTGGGTGATCCGCACCGCCGAATCGGTGGTGTTGACGTGCTGCCCGCCCGCACCGGACGAGCGGTAGGTGTCGATGCGGATATCGGCCGGGTTCACCTCGATCTCGATCGTGTCGTCGATCACCGGATAAGCGCCCACGGCGGCGAAGGAGGTCTCCCGGGTGCCTTTGCCGAAGGGAGAGATCCGCACTAGCCGGTGCGTGCCGCTCTCCGATTTCAGCCAGCCATAGGCGTTGGTGCCCTTGATGCGGTAGGTGGCGGACTTGATACCGGCCTCCGTGCCGGGGCTTTCCTCCTGCAACTCGACCTGGAAGCCGCGCTTCTCCGCCCAGCGGACATACATGCGGGCGAGCATCTGCGCCCAGTCGCAGGCCTCGGTGCCGCCCGCGCCCGACTTGATTTCGAGGAAGCTGTCATTTCCGTCCGCCTCGCCGTCGAGCAGGGCCTCCAGCTCCTTCTCGGCGGCGGTGGTCTTGAGGCGGGTCAGCGCGGCCTCGGCCTCGGCCACAACCTCGGCGTCGTCCTCCGCCTCGCCCATCTCGATCAACTCGACATTGTCCGCCAGTTCCTGCTGCAGGCCGCGATGGGTCTCGATCGCATCACTGAGGACCTGCCGCTCGCGCATCAGCTTCTGCGCGCGGGCGGGATCGTTCCACAGGTCCGGATCCTCGGACATGGCGTTGAGTTCCTCGAGCCGGAAGGCGGCCGTCTCTCCCAGCCGCTGGTCCAGCAGGTCGAGGCTCTTCTCGATCTCGGTGACGATATTGGCGATTTCGGCGCGCATGGGCTTGGTCCTCGGGGGCCGCGCTCGAAGCGCGCGGTGTCATGTCGTTCGCAAGGGGATGTAACGAGTGCGGCGGGAGAGGTCAAAGCCCCGCCCGCCGCCATCCGTCTCGAAAAGGGTGGATCAGTAGAGCCCGCCGGACCCCAGATCGCCCAGGTCGGGGGGCGGGGGCGGCACCGCCCGCGTGGCCCCGCCGCCACCGCCGCCGCCACCGCTACTGCTGCTGGTGCTGCGCGAGGGCGCCACGGTCTGCGGCAGATCGGAGATGTCGACGGCATTGGAGCCGATGGTGGCCGCGCGCGAGCCGATCGAGGGCGCCGCCCCGGCGGTGAACACCTCGTAGACCGCGTTCTCGCTGTTGGCCTGGCTCGCGTCGAGCACCTCGCCGGTGTTGCGGTCCACGACGACCGTCTCCACGTCCTCGGGCGGGCGGAAATTGCCCGGACTTTGCGGACGCAGGCGCAGGTATTCCTCCAGGAACGCGCCCACGACCGGCGCGCACATGCCGCCGCCGGTGCCCCCGCGGCCCATGTTGCGCGGGTTGTCGAAGCCGATATAGCAGCCCGCCACGATATTGGGGGTGAAGCCGATGAACCACGCGTCGCGGCTGTCATTGGTCGTGCCCGTCTTGCCCGCCAGCGGCACCGGCAGGTAGTTGAGCGAGCGGGCCGTCCCGCGATCCACCACGCCCTCGAGCATCGAGATCAGGCGGAAGGCGGTGATCCGGCTCATCGTGCGCTCGGCCGTCGAGTAGATGAACGGCTCCACGTCGCCCTCGTCGTAGCGCGAGTCGTCGCAGCCCATGCAGCCGCGCTGGTCGTGGCGGTAGATGGTGTTGCCGCGGCGATCCTGGATCCGGTCGACCAGGGTCGGCTCCACCCGCTGGCCGCCATTGGCGAACATCGAATAGGCCGCGATCATGCGGAACAGCGTCGTCTCCTGCGCGCCGAGGCTGATGGGCAGGTAGCGCTGCATCCGGTCGTAGATGCCGAAATCCTCGGCATATTCGGCGACCGTATCCATGCCGATCGTGTCGGCGATGCGCACCGTCATCAGGTTCAGCGAGCGTTCCAGCCCCACCCGCATCAGCGTCGGGCCGTTATAGCTGTCGGGACCCGAATAGTTCTTGGGCACCCAGGGCTCCTGCCCCGGAATGTTCAGAACGAAGGGCGCGTCGAGGATGATCGAGTTCGGCGTGTAGCCCTGGTCGAGTGCCGCGGCATAGACGAAGGGCTTGAAGGCCGAGCCGGGCTGGCGCGTCGCCTGCGTCGCGCGGTTGAAGCTCGACGCATCGTAGGAGAAGCCGCCCTGCATGGCGAGCGTGCGGCCCGTCGCATGGTCCATGACCATCAGCGCGCCCTGGATCTCGGGCACCTGGCGCAGGTTCCAGTTGGTGAAGGTCCCCGCGTCGTCGCGGCCGGCGGTCACGAGGATCACGTCGCCCAGCTCGAACAGATCGGTCGGGCTGGTCGGCGCGGGGCCGCGATCGGTGCCCGTCAGGCGCGGGCGCGCCCACTGGAAGTCGCTGACATAGAGCGTGTTGCCCTGCTCGTCGTCGGGGACGTCGTCGGGCTTGTCCTCGATGCCGATGCGCGCGCCGTCCTCGCCCATCTCCAGCACCACGGCCATGTGCCAGCCGGGCACGTCGCGCACGCCGCGCGCGCTGCGCAGGGCGGGGCGCCATTCGTCCTCGTCCGTCAGGTCCACTTCCTCGGGGTCGAGATTGCCCAGCGGGCCGCGATAGCCGCCGCGCTCCATGTCGTAGGACACGAGCTTCGCGCGCAGGGCGGAGGCCGCGGCCTGCTGCAGCTCGGGCTCGATCGTCGCGCGGATGGTCAGACCGCCTTCGAGCACGCGGTCTGCGCCCAGCTGCTGGCTGACCCGGCGGCGGATCTCCTCGGTGAAATAGTCGCGGCCCGGCAGCTGCTGGCTGACCGGGGCATAATCGCCGCCCTGCACGGACAGCAGCGGCGCCTCCTGCGATTCCGCGACCTGTTCGGGCGTCAGGAAGCCGTTCTCGCCCATCAGGCGCAGCGTGTTGTTGCGCCAGAACAGCGCCGTCTCGCGATCGTCGACGGGGTGGCGGTTCGAGGGGGCCTTGGGCAGCGAGGCGAGGTAAGCCGCCTCCTGCGGGGTCAGCTCCTCCAGCGTCTTGCCGAAATAGTTGTTGGCCGCCGTCACGATGCCGTAGCTGTTCTGCCCCAGATAGATCTCGTTGAGGTAGAGCTCGAGGATCTGGTCCTTGGTCAGCACCCGCTCCAGCCGGGTGGCGAGGATGACCTCGCGAATCTTGCGCTCGATCTCACGCTCGCCCGACAGCAGGAAGTTCTTGACCACCTGCTGCGTGATGGTCGAGGCCCCGCGCAGCCGTCCGCCGCGCGCCGCGTCGATGAAGGCGGAGGCCATGCCGGTGATGTCGAAGCCGGGATGCTCGTAGAACGCCTCGTCCTCGGCGGAGATGAAGGCCTGCTTGACGAGGTCGGGCACCTCGTCGATCGGGACGAAGACCCGGCGCTCGCGCAGGTACTCGTCGATCAGCATGCCTTCCTGGCTGTAGACCCGCGTCAGGGTCGTCGGCTCGTATTGCGACAGCTCCTCGGGATTGGGCAGCCCGTCCGAATAGGACCACACCACCGCGCCCACGACCAGCAGGACGAACACGCCCCCGATCACCAAAGCACTGAAGATCCAGCCGAAAAACCGCAGGATATAAATCATCTGTACGCCTCGTACCCGTCTGCCCCAACCGCGGGCTTGTCCTCGCCCTGATGGTTTGGCCTGTCACATAGCACTCGAATCGCCGAAAGTCAGGGTGATATGGCACGTGCCGCGATCATACCTTCGCGATCCGCCCAGGCGTCGAGTGCGGCGAGGATACCGTCCGCCGCGTGCCGACGCCAGCGGGGCGAGACCAGGTTCGCGCGATCGCCCGCATCCGACAGGAACCCCAGCTCGATCAGCAGCGAGGGGATGTCGGGCGCCTTGAGCACGCGGAACCCCGCCTGCCGGTGCGGATTGGTGCGGATCACTCCCACCGCGTCGCGTAGCGCCGCCACCGTCACCTCCGCCAGGTCGGCCGAGCGGGCGTTGGTGTCGCGCTGCGCCATGTCGGTCAGCAGCAGCGCGAGGTCGTCCTCCCCCGCGCCCAGATCGACCCCGCCCACCAAGTCGGCGCGATTCTCAAGCGCGGCCAGCGCGGCGGCCTCGCGGGAGCTCGCCTCCTCCGACAGGGTGTAGATCGCGGCACCCGAGGCATTGCCCCGCGTCACCGTGTTGGCATGCAGCGACAGGAACACGTCCGCCTCCGCCGCGCGCGCGATGCGCACCCGCTCACGCAAGGACAGGAAGATGTCCGCCTCGCGGGTCAGCACCACTTCGTAGCGGCCCGACGCCTCCAGCACCGCGCGCAGTTCCAGCGCGAAGGCGAGCGCGATGTCCTTCTCCGCGATATCGGCGCGGATCGCACCGGGATCGACGCCGCCATGACCGGGGTCGAGCACGATGCGCGGCCGCGCGGCCTGCGGCTCCGGCGCGCTCTGGCGCCGCGCGAGGC
>NZ_JAWDKL010000031.1:0-34580 GCF_032464675.1 Roseobacter sp. HKCCA0434 | reverse complement strand
GGCGCGTGCAGCACGCCCGCCTCGGCCCGGATGCCGCGCCGGTCGGTCAGGGCGACGCGGTGCAGGGAGCCCTCGACCGGGATCCGCGTGCCGTCGGCGATGTCCACGGGCTGCGGCGTGCGCGACAGGGCGGCGCGCAGCCAGTCCTCCCGCTCCACCAGGAAGCCGTCGATGGTCCCCTGCCCCACGCGGCGCGGGGCTGTCAGCACCGGATCGCCGCCGATGGACGGCACGCGCAGCGTCAGTTGCCGCGCGCGCGGGGAGCGGCGCAGCTCCACCGCGATGGGGGGATCGCCGACCGTCAGCCGCTCACCCATCAGCCGCGATGCGCCGCCATGAACTCCGCCACCTTGGGCTGGATGAACTGCCGCCAGCGCGAGCCGTTGAAGACGCCGTAATGGCCGACCTTCTCCTGCACGTAATGCAGTCGCTTGTCGTCGGGCAGGTTGGAGGCGAGGTCGTGCGCCGCCTCGGTCTGGCCGAGACCGGTGATGTCGTCCTTCTCCCCCTCGATGGTCATCAGGGCGATGTCGGTGATCGCGGACGGGTTCACCGGGCGGTCGCGATAGACGTAGTCGCCGGTGGCGAGCAGGCGTTTCTGGAACACCCGCTCGATGGTCTGGAGGTAGAATTCCGCCGTCAGGTCCATCACGGCATTGTACTCGTCGTAGAAGGCACGGTGCTGGGCCGCGCTGTCGCCGTCGCCCTGGATCAGGTGGCGGAACTGGCGGACATGCGCGTCGACATGCCGGTCCATGTTCATCGACATGAAGCCCGACAGCTGCAGGAAGCCGGGATAGACCCGCCGCAGGAACCCCTTGTTGGGGAAGGGGACGGTCACGACGACGTTGTTCTCGAACCAGCTGAGCGGCCGCGAGGTGGCAAGGTCGTTGGGCTGCTTGGGATTGCGGGCCGTGTCGATGGGGG
This sequence comes from Roseobacter sp. HKCCA0434, assembly GCF_032464675.1. Taxonomy (NCBI): domain Bacteria; kingdom Pseudomonadati; phylum Pseudomonadota; class Alphaproteobacteria; order Rhodobacterales; family Roseobacteraceae; genus Roseobacter; species Roseobacter sp. HKCCA0434. The sequence continues at coordinate 33,653 of NZ_JAWDKL010000031.1, read as the reverse complement.
AGCCCATCAGCGTGACGGAGGCCGGACGGCCGGGATCCGCGTCCTCGGCCATCAGCGAGGCCGCGGCGAGCACCGGCACGCCGGGCTGGCAGACGGCGAGGACGGCGGGACGCTCCCCATGCTCATCCGTCAGATACCGGCAGAAATCCATCACGTAATCGGTGTAGTCGTCGAGGTCGAACACCCCGTCGAGCAGCGGCACGTCGCGCGCGTCTATCCAGTCGGTGATGTAGACGTCGTGATCGGGCAGCATCTGCTGCACGGTCCCGCGCAGTAGCGTGGCGTAGTGGCCGGACATGGGGGCGACGATCAGCACGGGCTGCTGTTTCGGCGCGCCGCGCTTGGCGAAGTGCAAGAGCTCGCAGAAGGGCAGCTCCAGCACCACCTCCTCCTCGACGCGCAGCTTGCGGCCGTCGAGCTCGACCGTTTCGATGCCGAACTCGGGCTTGCCGTAGCGGCGGGTGGCGTTGATGAACATCTCGCAGGCCGCCGCGGTGGCGCGGGCCTGATAGGTGCCGGATATCGGATTGAAGGGAGAGGCCAGCATCTCCTGCCCCATCCTGGCCGCCTGGCGCATCGGCCCGATGGCCGCATGCGTGAACTCGTAAGCGTGATACAACATTGCCGTCCCCGTACGTCTTTTTTGTTTGCGCCTGCGAAGATGCGCCCATTTCGACTGCGACGCAACACGCACGCTGCGGAATCGGGGGTAAAGCCTTTGACAACATCCGGGCGCTGTGGCACGGGACATCGTCTTTACCTACAGGAACACGAGGAATGTCGGATGCCTGAACAGGAATGGGGCACGAAGCGGCTCTGCCCGAATTGCGGGACACGGTTCTACGATCTGAACAACGATCCGACCACCTGCCCGAACTGTGGCACGGTGCACGAGCTGTCCGCCTTCGCCCTGACGAAACCCAAAGGCGCGCGCGCCGAGGCGGCCAAGAAAGAGAAGGCCAAGCCCGAAACCGCGGCCGAGGACGATGTCGAGGACGTGCTCGACGACGATGACGACGATCTCGACACCGATGACGACGCGATGCTCGACGACGACGACGATGACGACGTGTCGCTGGACGAGATCGCCGAGAAATCGAGCGACGACGACGACTGATTTTTCGCTTGCGCGGCATCGGCGTGCGTCATAGACACACGCCGGTATCGCGGATGCGATCGGGGCCTTAGCTCAGTTGGGAGAGCGCTTGCATGGCATGCAAGAGGTCAGGGGTTCGACTCCCCTAGGCTCCACCAAATTCCCCCTCAATTCGAAATTGGATGGCGGACGCCAGGTGGCCTGGCGGTCTTGATTCCCGCGCATCACGACACATTCTCCTGTTTGAATTTGAATGGAGGGCGTGCCGCGTGCTGGCGACTGTGGAGACCGAGTTCACCCCGTGGCTGTCGCTGTTGGGCGGCGTGCTGATCGGACTGTCGGCGGTGATGGTGATGGGCGGGCTGGGCCGCATCGCCGGGATCGTCGGGATCACCGCCGCGGCGATGAACGGGCGCGAGATCGGGTGGCGCGTGCCTTTCGTGCTGGGCCTGCTCGCCGCCCCGCTGCTGTGGTTGCTGGCGAGCGGCGGCTTCCCTGAGCAGACGGTGCCCGGCAACCTGGTCGCGATGGGATTGGCGGGGCTCCTGGTCGGGATCGGCACGGCGCTCGGCTCGGGCTGCACGTCGGGGCACGGGGTGTGCGGGCTGGCGCGGCTGTCGGGCCGGTCGCTGGCCGCCGTCGTGACCTTCATGGCCTTCGCGGCGATCACGGTCTTCGTGCTGCGGCACGGGGGGCTGGGCTGATGCGGGGGCTGTTCGGGTTCGCCGCCGGACTGGTCTTCGGCATCGGGTTGATCGTGTCGGGCATGGCCGATCCGGCAAAGGTTCTCAATTTCCTCGACATCTTCGGCAGTTGGGACCCGTCGCTGGCCTTCGTGATGGGGGGCGCGTCGTTGACGGCCTTCGTCGGCTACAGGCTGGTCTGGATACGGCCGAAGCCGTTGCTGATGCCGGACTTCCAGATCCCCGACAAGACCCGCATCGACCGGCCCCTGCTGACCGGGGCCGCCATCTTCGGCATCGGCTGGGGGATCGGCGGGTTCTGCCCCGGCCCCGCCTGGACCGCGCTGCCGATGGCGGCACCCGGCACGCTGGTCTTCGTGCCGCTGATGCTGGTCGGGATCCTGATCGGGCGCCGCATGCAGGACCTGCCGTTCTTCAAGGGAGAGTGAGATGACCGACGCCCCGATCCGAAAGTCGCCGTCGACCGGCGCGGGCAGTCCCGATGTCTGGGGCCTCTACGAGCCCGATACCGGCTCGATCCAGTATGTCTGCGCCTGCCCCGAGACGAAGCAGGCCGCACTGATCGACGTGGTACGCGACTTCGACCCGCAGAGCTTCGCCACCGGGACGAAGGCGATGGACCGGGTGCTGGATCTCGTGGCGCGAGAGGGTCTGGAGGTGGTGCAGATCCTCGACACCCATCCCCATGCCGATCACCTGATGGCCTCCGCCCTGCTGGCCGAGCGGACCGGCGCGCCGACCGCGATCGGGGAGAAGGTTCGCGAGATCGCGGAGCTGTGGCGCGACCTCTACCACCTGCCCGACGCGTTCGACGCGGAGCAGGATTTCGACCGGCTGCTGGCCGATGGGGACGAGGTGCGAATCGGCAAGCTGACCGCGCGGGTGGCGCTGTCGCCGGGGCATACGCTCGGCTCGATCACCTATCACGTCGGCGATGCGTCCTTCGTGCACGACACGCTGATGATGCCCGACATGGGGTCGTCGCGCTGCGATTTTCCGGGCGGGTCGGCGGCGGAGCTGTGGGACTCGATCCGCGCGATCCTCGACCGGCCGGGGGAGACGCGGCTGTTTATCGGGCACGATTACGGCACCGAGGAGCGGGACGAGCCCGCTTGGGAGGCGACGGTGGCCGAACATCGCGCCCGCAACAAGCATGTGCGCGACGGGATCACCAAGGCGGAGTTCGTCGAGACGCGCGAGGAGCGGGACGCCACGCTGGGCCTGCCCGACCGGATGCTCGCCGCCTTGCAGATCAACCTGCGCGGCGGACGTTTGCCGGAGGCGGAGAGCGACGGGCACCACTACCTCAAGATGCCGGTCGACCGCTTCTGACAACCGGAAGCGTCACAAAACCGCAGCAGGCCGCGCCTAGCGTTCCGGCGACGATCATCGATTCGAGCCGGAGTGCCAGACATGAAAGATATCGACACCCGCCACCTGTCCTGGGACGAGTGGGACGAGCTGAACAATCCCCGCCCCGAGGAGTCGGGTTTCGACCGCGTGGTCGAGGCCGCGATTTCCCGCCGCGGCTTCCTGGGCGGCGTGGTCGCCTTCGGCTCGGGCGCGGCCGTGATGGGGGCGGGCACGCTCCTGTCCGGGACCGCGGCCCGCGCGCAGGGCGCCAGCCGCTTCGACTTCACGCCGATCGAGATCCAGACGGATTTCACCGTGCATGTGCCCGAGGGCTACAGCTGGAAGCCGATGGCGAAATGGGGCGACAAGCTGTTTTCCGACGCGGCGGAGTTCGATCACGAGACGGGCGGCGACCTCGCATCCTCCGACCGCATCTTCGGCGAGAACACCGACGGGATGGAGCATTTCTCGGTCGAGGGCGCCGAGCTGATCGCGGTGAACCATGAATATGTGAACCCCGACGAGAACCTGCCGCAGAACGAGGACGGCATCCCGGCGACCGCGGAGGACGTGCGCAAGCTGCAGAACCTGCAGGGCGTGACCGTGATGGAAGTGGCCGAAGGCCCGGACGGGTGGGCCATCGTGGTGGACAGCCCCTATAACCGTCGCATCACCCACACCACGCCGATGCGCATCTCCGGCCCGGCGGCGGGTCACGACCTGCTCAAGACCGAGGCCGATCCCGAAGGTGTCGAGGTGCTCGGCACGCTCAACAACTGCGGCGCGGGCAAGACGCCGTGGGGCACCTACCTGACCTGCGAAGAAAACTTCAACGGCTATTTCGGCGCCGCCGATCCCGAGGTCGAGTTCTCCGCCTCCGAGGCCTATGCGCGCTACGGCATCGGGTCCGAGGGCCGCTATGCTTACGAAAAGTTCGATCCGCGCTTCGACGTGGCGACGAACCCGAACGAACCCAACCGCTTCGGCTACGTCGTCGAGATCGACCCGGCGAACCCGGACTCCATGCCGGTCAAGCGCACCGCGCTGGGGCGTTTCAAGCATGAGAACGCGGCGACCGCGCTGGCCGAGGACGGGCGCGTCGTCGTCTATCTCGGCGATGACGAGCGGGGCGAGTACCTCTACAAGTTCGTGTCGCGCGATGCCTATGAGGAAGGTGGCGAAACCTCCACCCTGCTCGACGAAGGGCAGCTCTACGTCGCGCGCTTCGAAGAGGACATGACCGGCGAGTGGGTGGCCCTGACGCCCGAGGCGACCGGCATGGCGGATGCGGCGGAGATCGCGATCCACACCCGCATGGCGGCCTCGGCGGTCGATGCCACCACCATGGACCGTCCCGAATGGGTCGCGGTGAACCCGGTGGCGGCGGAGGCCTATTGCGCGCTGACCAACAACCGCAATCGCGGCCTGCGCGCCAATGCGGGCGGCGACGAGACGCCGGTGAACGGCCCCAACCCGCGCGAGGCCAACAATTACGGCCAGATCGTGCGCTGGTTCCCGACGAACGGCGATCACGGCGAGGCGGGCTTCACCTGGGATCTCTACGTCATGGCGGGCAACCCGACCGTGGCCGAAGGGCCCTATGCCGGGTCCGAGAACGTGAACGCGGGCAACCTCTTCAACTCGCCCGACGGGATGATGTTCGACTCCACCGGCCTGCTGTGGATCCAGACCGATGGCGACGACTCCAACGAGGGCGAGTTCGCGGGCATGGGCAACAACCAGATGCTGGCGGGCGACCCCGAGACGGGAGAGATCGTGCGGTTCCTGACCGGGCCGAACGGGTCGGAAGTGACGGGCCTGACCTGGTCGGCGGACAAGCGGACGATGTTCGTGGGCATCCAGCACCCGGCGGCGCCGTTCCCCGATGGCGAGGGGATGCTGCCCCGCTCCACCGTCATCGCGGTCAAGCGCGACGACAACGGCGTGATCGGCTGAGACCGTCCCGAGGCTGATCGGACGGCGTGCGGAGCGATCCGCGCGCCGTTTTCCGTCACAGCGTCCAGTCCTCGATCTCGGCGATCCGGGCGTCGCTCCAGCCGAAATGATGCGCGATCTCGTGGATCAGGACGTGGCCGACAAGGTGTTCGAGGCCGATATCGCCGCGCTCCACCCATTCGTCGAGGATGGCACGGCGGAACAGGCGCACCCGGTCGGGCCGGTCGACGGGGGCCTCGTGCGACTTCTCGGTCAAGGGAATGCCCTCGTAGATGCCGGTCAGCTCGAAGGGCGAGGGGATGTGCATGTCCTCCAGCGTCTCGTCATCGGCGAAATCCTCGACGACGATCAGCAGGTCCGTGCATTGCGCGCGGATGCCGTCCGGAAGCGCGTCGAAGGCGCGGCGGGCCATCGCGTCGATCTCGGGTAGGCCGGGGGGCAGGATGTCCTCGTGTTCCATGACGGGCGAGGTAAGCCGCGTGCGCCCACGCGCAAGCCCGCGAAGTTTGCCCTTAAAGGCGGCGCGCGTTGGCGTTATGTAGGCGGCCTGACACCTCCCAGCCCCGAAGGCCGCCATGACCGTCACCCGCTTCGCCCCCTCGCCCACCGGATACCTGCATATCGGCAACCTGCGCGCGGCGCTGTTCAACTGGCTGATCGCGCGCAAGGCGGGTGGCGAGTTCATCCTGCGGCTCGACGACACCGATCCCGAGCGGTCGAAGCAGGAATATGCCGACGCGATCCGCGAGGATCTGGATTGGCTGGGCCTGACCTGGGACCGGGTGGAGCGGCAGTCGGACCGGCTCGACCGCTATGCCGAGACGGCGGAGGCGATGCGCGGCGACGGGCGGCTCTACGAGGCGTTCGAGACGCCGACCGAGCTGGACCTCAAGCGCAAGAAGCTGCTGAACATGGGCCGCCCGCCGGTCTATGACCGCGGTGCGCTGGACCTCACCGACGAGCAGAAGGACGCCCTGCGCGCGGAACGGGGCGGACACTGGCGCTTCAAGCTCGACCACGCGCGGATAGAGTGGGAGGACGGCATCCTCGGGCCGATCTCGATCGACGCGGCCAGCGTGTCCGACCCGGTGCTGATCCGGGGCGATGGGCAGGTGCTCTATACGCTCGCGAGTGTGGTGGACGATACGGACATGGGGATCACGCATGTCGTTCGCGGCTCGGACCACGTCACCAACACCGCGACGCAGATCCAGATGATCGAGGCGTTGGGCAAGCCGGTGCCCGTCTTCGCTCACCACTCGCTTTTGACCGGGCCGCAGGGCGAGGCGCTGTCGAAGCGGCTGGGCACGCTGTCGCTGCGCGACCTGCGCGCTGCTGGGATCGAGCCGATGGCGATCCTCAGCCACATGGCGCGACTCGGCTCCTCCGACCCGGTGGAGCTGCGGTCGAGCCATGCGGAGTTGATCGAGGGGTTCGACCTCGGGCGCTTCGGTGCCGCCCCGACCAAGTTCGACGAGGCCGACCTGCGCCCGCTGACCGCGCGCGTTCTGCACGGGCAGGATTTCGCGACCGTCGCCCCCGCGCTGGCGCGACTGGGCATCGAGGGATCGCTGGCCGAGCCATTCTGGGACATGGCGCGGGAGAACGTCACGGTGCTGTCGGATGCCGCCCCGTTGTGGGACATCGTGCAGAACGGGGCCGAGCCGCTGGTGGCCGAGGAGGACCGCGAGTTCGTCGCAGACGCCTTCGCCAACCTGCCCGCCCGTCCCTGGAATGAGACGAGCTGGTCCGACTGGGCCGCCACGATGAAGGAACGCTCGGGCCGCAAGGGCAAGCAGCTGTTCATGCCGCTGCGCAAGGCGCTGTCGGGGCTGGAGCGAGGGCCCGACATGGGCAAGCTGATGCCCCTGCTGCAGAAGGACCCGCGCGGTTAGTGTTGCCTTAAGACCTGTGCGCTAGGGCTGTCGGATCACGGAGATCCGGCACCCCATGCACACGTCCATCGCTACGCGTTTCGTCCTGGCCTTCCTCGTTGCCGTCTGCGGGCTGGCGGGCACCGTCGGCTTCGTCTGGTGGTCGATGGGATCGGTGCAGAGCCTGCTCGAGGACTACAGCGACAAGAGCGAGGACCTCGCCCTCCTCCATTCGCTGCAAAGCGATTTCGGCCGGGCCCAGCGTGCGGCCACCCAGGACCTCACCCGCCACAACGATCGGCTGCGCAACCTCGTGCGCATCCAGTTCCGCAGCCTGATACGGGAGTTCGACACGCTCGACGAGGTCTTCGCCGACCGCGACGATCTGGAAACCTATAGCACGTCGCTCGCCGACATGGTCTCGGGCTATTTCGAAGCGTTCGAGCGGGCCTTCGGCATCCAGGACGCCCTGCGCGAAACCGGGCGCGAGGCCGACCGCCTGTTCCAGAGCGCGGAGGCCCAGCTGCTGACCCTGCTGCGCGACCCGAATTTCCAGTCGACGCCGGAACGGGAGGCGCTGCTCTACGATGTGCGCGACGCGTTCCACATCGCCCGCAGATCGGCGCGCGAATCGAACTTCCACATGAATGGGGCGCTTCTGGGCACCATCCGCATACGGGTGACGGCGACGTACGGCATCGCAAACCAGTTCACGCCACTCATCGAAGATACGACGAGCAGCGGCCGACTCATGGTCTTCATCGGCCTCCTGTCCGATACCGACGATGCGCTGCGCCAGCTCGAGCTGCTCGACGCCGACATGCGCCGCCTCGAACGGATCACGCTCGATCGCGAAGGGCCACGCATCTACAATGCATTCGAGCTGCTGACGTCGAACATCGCCAACCAGCAGGACCTGATCGGCGAGCAGAGCCGCACGAACGCGGCGACGGCCCGCCGGCATACGACGATCATCGCCGGGCTGGTGACGCTCGCGCTGATCGCGCTGACGCTCGCGAACATGATCTCGGTCCTGCGGCCGCTGCGCCAGTTGAAGGACGCGACCGACAATATCGTCGCCGAGCGATCCGCAGGTGCCTTGCCGATTTGGCGTCGCGACGAGCTCGGCATCATCGCGCGCAGCGTGGCCAAGATCGAGGAGCGGGGCGCCTCGGCCCGCCGCATCCGCGACGCGCTCGACAGCTCGGACATGCTGCTGCTCGTCGCCCGTAGCACGGACGACATCACCTATGTCAGCGGACCGTTGCAAGACCTGCTGAGGCGGACCGATCTGTGCGGCAATCCTCTCGTATCGCTCGCCGAACATGACGAGGAGCTGTCGGACGCCCTGGCGGAGGGGCGCGACTGCCAGCGCACCATCCTTCTGGACGGGCGGCATTACGAGGCAAGCCTGCGCGTGAACACCGAGGACGGTCTGGGCGGCGGCTACGTGATGCAGATCGTGGATCGCACCGCGCCTCGACTGCTGCAGCAGGATATCCAGACGATGGTCTCCTCGGTGCTGGAGGGCGATTTCACCAAACGGATCGAGGTCCGGGGCCAGACCGGCTCCCTCGCGCAGATCGGCCATGACGTCAATCGCCTCTCCGACACGTTCCGCCAGGGATTCAGCGAGGTCGGCGCGGCGCTCGCCGCCCTCGCGCAGGGCGATCTGACACGCAGGATGGAGGGGCATCACGAAGGCACCTTCGCCAGCCTGCAACGTGACCTGAACGATTCGCTGAGCCGTCTTGCGGAACTGGTCGGCGACATCGCCCTGACGGGAGAGGCACTCGCCCATCACAGCTCCGAAGTCTCCGACGATGCGGACGACCTGTCGCGCCATGCCGAGGCGCAGGCGGCCTCGCTCACGCAGTGCAGCGGCAAGATGACCGAAATGACCGCCGCGATCTCCTCGACCTCGGACAATGCGAACGCCCTGCGTGGTCAGTCCTCGCGCACCTCCGCCGAGGCGAGCGAGGCCGCGCGGATCGCCCGCGGAGCGCGGTCGGCGATGGATCAGGCCGAGTCGGCCTCGGGCCGGGTGCGGGAAATCGTGGCGCTGATCAATGCCATCTCGTTCAGGACCAAGCTGCTGGCGCTCAATGCCGCCGTGGAGGCCGCACGCGCGGGCAGCGCCGGTCGCGGTTTCGCGGTGGTCGCGTCCGAGGTCCGCAGCCTCGCCGATCAGACCGCCGATGCGGCGCGGGAGATCTCGACCCTGATCGCGACGAGCGTGACCCATGTCGAGGAGGGCTCCGCCCGCGTGATCGAGACGGAGGACCGGCTGACCCAGATCGTCGAGGCCGTGCACCGGATGAACGACGCCATCATCGCAATATCGGAGATGTCGGGAGAGCAGGCGGACTCGATCTCCGAACTCAGCCGCGCGATCAACGATATGGAGTCGGCGACGCAGCAGCAGGCCACCCTGGCCGATGATGGCGCGCAGAGGGCGGGCAGCCTCAAGCACGGTGCGGCCCGGCTGCAGGCGCTGATCGCCGAATTCACCGTCAGGCCCGCCGAGCCCGACCTTCTGCTGCTGCCGCCTCCGCGACGGTCGGCGTGAAGGTGCCGGTCTGACGCTGCCAGAAGTCGTGATAACGCCCCCGTCGCTCGAGCAGCGCCTGATGCGTGCCGATCTCCACGACGCGGCCCGCCTCCAGGACCGCGATCCGGTCCATGTCGATCAGAGTCGACAGGCGATGCGCGATCGCGACCACCGTGCGGCCCTGCATCAGACCTTCGAGCGCACGCTGCACGCCGGCCTCCGTCTCCGAATCGAGCGCCGCCGTCGCCTCGTCGAGCAGGAGGACCGGCGCATCCTTGAGGAAGGCGCGCGCGATGGCGATGCGCTGGCGCTGACCGCCCGACAGCCGGACGCCGCGCTCGCCCAGATGGGCGTCGTAGCCGCGCCGCCCATCCGGATCGGCCAGGTCTCGGATGAACGCGTCGGCCTGGGCGAGGCGGGCGGCCTCCCTGACCTCCTCCGGCGTCGCCTCGGGCCGACCATAGGCGATGTTGTCATAGGCGGAGCGGTTGAACATCGACGTGTCCTGCCGGACCATCGCGATCGCGGCGCGCAGGTCGTCCTGCCGCAGCTCGCGCAGGTCGATCCCGTCGAGCCGGACCGCGCCGCGTTCGACATCGTAGAGCCGCAGCGCCAGCGACAGCGCCGTGGACTTGCCCGCGCCCGACAGTCCGACGAGGCCGACCTTCTCACCCGCCGCGATGTCCAGGGTGAGGCCGTTGAGGCCCTCGGCGCTTTCCTGTCCGTAATGGAAGGTCACGTCGTCGAAGGACACCCGGCCCTTCACCTGCGCCAGTGGCAGCGGGCGGGGCCCGTCCGGCAAGGCCACGCGAGGCGCGAGGGTCTGCAGGCCGTTCTCGATCTCCCCGATATTGGCGAAGATGCCCATTGCCACGAAGCTGATCCAGCCCGACATCTGCCCCAGACGCGTGGACAGCAGGCCCGCGATGGCGATGTCGCCCGGTGTGGCCTGCCCCGTCTGCCAGGCCAGCAGCGACACGCCGATCAGCCCGACCGGCAGCGCACCGGCCAGCAAAGCGAGCCCGCCGCGGAACAGCACCGAGATCTCGCCGAAACCGATCAGCTTCTCGCGCAGGTTGGCCATCGCGTCCTCGGCGGCCGCTTCCTCCCGCCGACCGGAGGCGAAGAGCCGCACGGTCGCCATGTTCGACAGCACGTCGACCAGTTGCCCCGAGAGGCGGGCGCGGGCCCCGGCGCGCGCACGGGCCCGCGCGCGGACCCGCGGCAGGAAAAAGCGGATATAGGCGAGATAGACCGCGAACCAGACGCCCAGCACGATCCCCAACCGCGGGGAGACCTGCAGCAGAACCAACATCGCACCCGCAAGCACCGACAGCGCGTAGGCCAGCGAGTTCACGACCTCCGACAGGATCGAGCCGATGGCCGACACGGTCTGTGACTGCTTTTGCGCGATGCGCCCGGCGAAGTCGTTGTCGAAGAAGCGCAGCGACTGTCCCATCGTGTGCCGATTCAGCCGCGCCATCGCCATCGTCGCCGCGTTCGGCGTGATGGCGAGCGCGTTGAGACCCGAGGTGGCGAAGACCAGCGCGGGCCGCAGCAACAGGAAGAAGGCGGCGATCCCGGCCAGCAGCCAGGCGTTGCGCGCCATGAACGCCTCGGCCCCCTGTTCGACGCTGAGGTCGATGACGTAGCCGACCAGCCAGGCCGCGACGGCCTCGCTGACGCCGAGCGCCAGCCCCGCGATCGCGGCGACCAGCAGGACGCGGCGCATGCCCGACAGCGCCCAGCGCAGGAAGGCGAAGAGGGTCTGCGGCGGGTCGCCGTCCGCTGCCGCGAAGGGCGCGACGAGATCGGCGAAGCGCCGGATCACTGGGCCGCCGCCGAGATGAACCCGCCCGATTGCCGCGCCCAGAACCCGGCATAGAGCCCGCCGCGCGAGAGCAGTTCCTCATGCGTGCCGTCCTCAACCACGCGTCCGTCGTCGAGCACTAGGATCCGGTCCATCGCCGCGATCGTGGACAGCCGGTGGGCGATGGCGATGACCGTCTTGCCCTCCATCATGCCGTAGAGCGCCTGCTGGATCGCCGCCTCGACCTCGCTGTCGAGTGCGGAGGTCGCCTCGTCCAGCACCAGGATCGGCGCGTCCTTCAGCACCACGCGGGCGAGCGCGATGCGCTGCCGCTGGCCGCCCGACAGCTTCACCCCGCGCTCTCCGACCTGGGCGTCATAGCCGGTGCGCCCCTGCATGTCGGCGAGATCGAGGATGAACTCGTGCGCCTCGACCCGGCGGGCCGCGGCCTCGATCTGCGCTTGCGAGGCGGTGCCGGTGCCGTAGCGGATGTTGTCGCGCACGGAGCGGTGCATCAGCGAGGTGTCCTGCGTGACCATGCCGATGGCGCGGCGCAGGCTGTCCTGCGTGACCTGCGAGATGTCCTGCCCGTCGACCTCGATCCGACCGCTCTCCAGCTCGTGGAAGCGCAGCAGCAGGTTGACCAGCGTGGACTTGCCCGCGCCGGAGCGGCCGACGATGCCGACACGTTCGCCGGCCTTGATGGTGAAGCTGACATCGGTCAGCCCGCCGTTCGACCGGCCGTAATGGTGGCTGACGCCGTCGAAGCGGATGGAGCCGCCGTCGAGGTTCAGCGTTTCCGCCTCCGGCGCGTCGAGCAGGTCGATGGGCTGGGCGATGGTCTCCATCCCCTCCTGCACCACGCCGAGATTCTGGAAGAAGCTCGACAGTGCCCACATGATCCAGCCGGTCATGGCGTTGAGCCGCAGCACGAGCGCCGAGGCGGCGGCGACCGTGCCGACACTGCCGATCCCCTGCTGCCACAGCACCATCGCCCAGCCGATGACGGCGACGATCAGTGCGCCGTTGATGACCAGCAGGCCCAGCTCCATCCACGTGATCAGCCGCATCTGCTGCTGGAACTTCACCCGCGCATTTTCGATCGCCTCCCCGGCGAAGGCCTCTTCTTCCTGCGTATGGGCGAAGAGCTTGACGGTCTGGATGTTGGTGTAGCTGTCGACGATCCGCCCCGTGATGGCGGAGCGGGCGTCGGAGAACTCCTTGGACGCCCGGCCGATGGCGGGAATGATGTAGTAGCACAGCGCGACATAGGCGATCGCCCAGACGATCAGCGGCAGGGTCAACCGCCAGTCGGTACCGCCGAGCAGCACCAGAGCGCCGAGCAGGTAGATGATGGCGTAGACCAGCGCGTCGAAGACCTGGAACACCGCCTCGCCCGTCGCGGGGGCGGTCTGCATCACGCGGTTGGCGATGCGCCCGGCAAAATCGTTCTGGAACCAGCCGACCGATTGGCGCAGGACGTGACGATGCGAGCGCCAGCGCACCAGCGTCGCGATGTTCGGCATCAGCGACTGGTTGAGCAGCATCGCGTTCGCGATCTGCGCGATGGGCCGGATCAGCAGGATGAAGAGCGCGATGAAGACGAGTTCCACTCCGTGATCGGCGAGGAAGGTCGCGGGGCTGCTCGCCTCCAGCAGATCGACGACGCGGCCCGCGTAGTAGATCAGCCCGACCTCCACCGCCGCGACGATCAGCGTCGTGACCAGCGTCCAGATCAGGACCTGACGGAACGGAACCATGTAGGCGCGCAGGAACGGCCACAGCCCATGTGGCGGGGTGTCGGCGTCGCGGTAGCGCTGGTAGGGGTCTACCGCTCTTTCGAAGAATGCGAACATGGGGCTGGCCTTTCGCGCGCGAAACTGGCGCGGCTCGCCTGCCATGTAACGCCGATATGCGACAGAACAACCGGGCCTCGCCCTCTTTTGCCCGCGCGGCGCGGGTGCCATAAGGGCGGCGAGGAGGCCCGAGCATGGACATGATCGAAGAGAAACGCCGCGCCGCGGACTGGTTCGCAAGCCTGCGCGACGCGATCTGCGCCGCGTTCGAGGGGCTGGAGGACGCGCAGACCGAAGGGCCCTTCGCGGATCTGCCGCCGGGACGGTTCGAGCGCAAGCCGACCGTGCGCCACTCCGACGATGGCTCGGACGCGGGCGGCGGCGTGATGAGCGTGATGCGCGGCGGGCGCTGCTTCGAGAAGGTGGGCGTCAACATCTCGGAGGTCTACGGCACGCTGGGCGAAGGCGCGCAGCGTGCGATGGCCGCGCGCAAGGATATGCCGGGCATGGCGGGCGATCCGCGCTTCTGGGCGTCGGGCATCAGCCTGGTCGCGCATATGCGCAGCCCCAAGGTGCCGGCGGTCCACATGAATACCCGCATGTTCTGGACGCCGCATGGCTGGTGGTTCGGTGGCGGATCGGACCTCAACCCGATGCGCGAGGTGGCGGAGGACACCGCCTTCTTCCACGCCGCTCAGAAGGCGGCCTGTGATCCGCACGGGGCGGAGCTTTACCCCCGCTACAAGGCGTGGGCGGACGAGTATTTCATGATCCGCCACTGGAACGAGGCGCGCGGCGTCGGCGGCATCTTCTACGACGATCATTGCACAGGCGACTGGGAGGCGGATTTCGCCTTCACCCAGGATGTCGGGCGCGCTTTCCTGAAGGCCTTCGTGCCGCTGGTGGAGCGGCGCATGTTCGAGGACTGGACCGAGGAGGACCGCGCGCACCAGCTGTTCCGGCGCGGGCGCTATGCCGAGTTCAATCTGGTCTACGACCGCGGCACGACCTTCGGCCTGCAGACCGGTCACAATCCCGAGGCGGTGCTGATGAGCCTGCCGCCGCTGGCGGCCTGGCCATGAGGATCGCGATCATCGGCTGGGGTTCGCTGATCTGGGATCTGGAGATCCTGGCCCCGCAGGTCGCGGGCGACTGGCGCATGGGGGCGGGGCCGATGTTCCCGCTGGAGTTCTCCCGCATCTCGCCCAAGCGCAAGATGGGTCTGGCCGTGTGCCTCGATCCCGAGAACGGCGACCAGTGCCCGACCCATGCCATCGCCTCGATCCGAGACGTGCTGGAGGAGGCGGTCGAGGACCTCGCCGCACGCGAGCGGGCGCCGGTCAGCCGGATCGGCTGGGCGACGGCGCAGGAGAGCTTCGGCAGGCTCGCCCCGGTCAACGACCTCGCGATGGCGTGGTGCGCGGCGTCGGACGAGTTCGATGCCTGCCTGTGGACCGATCTGGAGCCGAATTTCGAGGAGCGCGAAGGCATCCCCTTCACCGTGCCCGACGCCATCGCCTATCTGCGCACGCTCGATGCCGAGCAGATCGAGGAGGCGCATCTCTATATCGAGGAGGCGCCGCCCGCCACCGATACGCCCCTGCGCCGCGCGCTGGACGAGGATGCATGGTGGCGGGGGCTGCGATCCGCGCGCGGCTAGAGGAACACCATCCCCGCCGACGCCGCCATCGCCAGCGCCATCACCCGCATGAAGCGCCGCCACAGCGCCTCGTCCCGCAGGAGGCGGCCCAGCAGGTGCCCGGCGCTGGTCCAGAACAGGCAGACGCCGAGGTTGATGACCGAGAAGGCGACGGCGAGTGTCAGCCCGGCCCCGACCGCGCCCCGCTCGGCCACGAAGGAGGAGGCGGCGAGCGCCACTGCCCAGACCTTCGGGTTCACCCACTGGAACAGCACCGCTTCGAGATAGGTGAAGGGGCGGCCCTTCCCTTCGGCCCGCGGGGCGGAGGTCGAGCGCCACAGCCGCCACGCGAGGTAGAGGATCCAAGCTGCGGCGACGAGTTTCAGCAGCCCCTCCAGCACCGGCAGCGCGGTGATCGCGGCGCCGAGGCCCAGCCCCGTCAGCCCCGCCGTGATGCCCACGCCCGACGCGACGCCGAGGATATGCGGCAGCGTCGCGGCGAAGCCGAATCGCGCGCCCGAGGCCGTCAGCAGGATCACGTTCGGCCCCGGCGAGAACAGGCCGGTGAACACGAACCAGGCGAGCGGGGCGGGAATCAACCCGGCCTCAGATCGGCGAAGATCAGGCCCACCACGGTCAGCACGATCAGCCCCGCCATGCAGGCGTTGAAGGCGAACATCCGCGCCCGCGTCGACAGGACCCGCTGCAGCGCCGCGCCGAAGGCGGACCAGCCGGTGGCCGAGGTCAACCCGATCAGCGCGTAGACGCCCGCGACCGCCGCCGCTTCGCTGAGCGGGTTCTGCCCGGTGACGAACTGCGTGATCATCGAGACGGCCATGACCCAAGCCTTCGGGTTCACCCATTGGAAGGCAGAGGCCTGCAGGAACGTCCAGGGCCGCGCCGCCCCCTCCGCCTGCCCCGGCGGCTTCGCGTTCAGCGTCTTCCACGCGATCCAGAGCAGAAGCGCCGCGCCGATCCAGCGCAGCACCTCGCCCAGCAAGGGTTGCGCGACGAAGACCTGCCCCAGCCCCAGCGCCATGACGAAACACATGACCGGGAAGCCCAGCGCCACGCCCATCGCGTGCGGCAGCGTGCGCCGGAACCCGAAACGCGCGCCGGAGGAGGCGAGCAGGGCGTTGTTCGGCCCGGGCGTCCAGACGGTTCCGGCGGCAAGCGCGACGATGGCGATGACGGTCTCGATGGGCATGGCGGGACCATCGGGCGGCCTGAGCGCGGCGTCAATCGCGGCATTGTACGCCTACGCCGACCCCACCTCGGCGAGAAGCGCGTCGCGATCGAGGGTGAAGCGCGATGCGATCCACAGATCGCGCAGCCGTGACAGCTCCGCCCCCAAGGCGGGCCCCGGTTCGATCCGCCCGGCCAGATCGCGACCCGACAGGGGGAACCGCGCCGCCGCGCCCAGAGCCAGCTCTCCCAAACCCTGCGCATCGAGCGTGCCGCGCAGCGCCAGCACGTCGCGCGCCGCGTCCGCGCCCAGCAGATGCCCCAGCGCGTGCGGCTCGGCCTCGGGCGCGGAGCGCAACCGCGCGACCTCCGCCTCCTCGGCCTTCGACAGGCGCAGCCGATCGCGCGCGCCACCCAAGGCAGCAAGACGGCGGGGCCAGTGCGGGGCGAGATCATGGTGCCGCTCGACCGCCTCCAGGCGGCGCAGCGCGTCGAGGTCGAAGCCCGGCAGCACAGGGGTCAGCACACCGGCCCCGGCCATCGCCGCCACGGTCCCGGCAGGGGTCTGCGCGCCGAGCAGCTTGCGCATCTCGGCCCCGATCCGCTCCGCCGACAGCCGGTCGAGCTTCGCGGCATGGCGCGCCGAGGCCGCGACGCCCGCCTGCCCCGGCTCACCGGTGCCGTAGATCGCGTGGAAGCGGAAGAAGCGCAAAATGCGCAGGTAATCCTCGGTGATCCGCGCGTCCGGGTCGCCGACGAAGCGGACCCGGCCCGCACGTGCATCCTCCACCCCGCCCAGCGGATCGACCACCGTGCCGTCGGCGCGCGCATAAAGCGCGTTCATCGTGAAGTCGCGGCGGCTCGCATCCACGGCGGCATCCTCGGCGAAGGCGACCGTGGCGTGGCGACCGTCGGTCTCCACATCCCGGCGGAAGGTCGTGACCTCGAACGGCGTGCCGTCGATCACCAACGTCACCGTGCCGTGGTCGAGCCCGGTCGGCACCGCCTTGACCCCGGCCTTTGCCGCGCGCGCGAGCACCTCCTGCGGCGGCAGAGGCGTCGCGATGTCCACGTCGTTGATCGGCTTGCCCTGGATTGCGTTGCGCACGGCGCCGCCGACGATCAGGGCGCCCTCGCCCGCGATGCGCAGCGCGGCTTGCGTGGCCGGGCGGCTCAGCCAGTCGCCTTCAATGCGCATGGGTGAGATCCGACAGCGATTTCAGCACCCGCGCCGTCGCGCCCCAGATGTAATAGGGGCCGTAGGGCATGGCGTAATAGCGGCGGACATGCCCGCGCCAGGCGCGCCCGTGCACCTGCCGGTTCGCCGGATCGGTCAGGAAGGCGAGCGGCACGGCGAACGCCTCCTCGACCTCGCCCGCCTCGGGGACGGGCACGAAATCGGGCGGGATGAGGCCGACGAACGGGTGCATGCGGAACCCCGTCACCGTCTCGTGCACCGGCAGTTCGCCCAGGATCTCCACCGCGTCGCGCGGCAGGCCGATCTCCTCCTCCGCCTCGCGCAGGGCGGCGGCGCGGGCATCGGCGTCGGTCGCGTCGATCTTGCCGCCCGGAAAGGCGACCTGGCCGGGGTGCTGCTTCAACTGCGAGGAGCGCCGCGTCAGGATCACGTCGAGCCCGTGCGGCCGCGCGATCACCGGGCACAGCACCGCCGCGGGCCGCAGCACGCGGTTCGGCGGCAGCAGCTTCGCCACCTCGGCGTTCAGGTCGAAATCCGAGGACGGATCGGGCGCGGGCCGGGCGAGCGCGGCGCGCAGGCGCGAAAGGTCGCGGTCGGCGGGGGTGGGTTGCTCCATCCTCCGGTGATGGCCTAGCGTGACCGGCGAAGCAAGGGAGCCGTCATGCTGCGCCACATCCTCGCCCTCCTCCTCGCCGCCGCACCGCTGGCGGCGCAGAACATCGACAAGAACCCCGAGCATTCCGCCGCCTACCATGCCCTGCGCGCCATTCAGATCCGCAGCATCGAGGAGAGCCGGGAGTTCTGCGGCTTCATCGGCTATGACGAGACGGGCCGGGTGCGCGCGACCCCGCCGACGGTGGGCGCCCATGCCAGTTGCCGGATCAAGGACGCACCGTCGAGCTGGCGGATCGTCGCCTCCTACCACACGCATGGCGGCTGGACGACGACCTATGACGACGAGGTGCCCTCGCCGCAGGACATGCGGTCCGACATGGGGTCGGAGACGAACGGCTACATCGCCACACCGGGCGGGCGGATCTGGTTCTTCGACCACGTGCGCGCGACGGCGATCCAGATGTGCGGGCTGGGCTGCCTGCCGCAGGATCCCCGCTTCACCATGCGCGGAACCCAGGCCGTGCCCGAGCAGCTGACCTACTGGCAGCTGCTCGACCGGTTCGGCGAGGAATAGGCGCTCAGGCCGGACGGCCGGGCCAGGTCGGCTTCGCCGCCTCGGCAGCCGCCTCCGCCGCTGCGGGATCGGCTTCGAAGCCGAGCACTTCGGGCGGCAACTCGTAATGCGCGCCGCAGAACTGGCAGTCGGCGGTGACCTTGCCGTCCTCGGTGGTCATCTTCTCGACATCCTTCGACGAGTAGATCGACATGGTCTGCACCACCTTCGCCGCTGAGCATCCACAGCCGAAGGCCACGGGCTGTGCATCGAACACGCGCGGCGTTTCCTCGTGGAACAGGCGCACCAGCAGGCGGTCGGGCGTCACGTGCGGGCCGACCAGCTCGGTCAGTTCGGTCGTCTCCAGCAGCGTGGTCACGCGGTTCCAGTCCTCTTCCGCATCGCCCGACACGAGGTCGGAGGCGTCGAGCAGACCGCCTTCGCCAGACCCTTCCTCGCCCGTCACATGGCTGCCCGCGGGCGGCATGTGCTGGACCATGATACCGCCGCCGCGCCAGGTCTCGCCCGCCTCCTCGACCTGCCGCGCGGCGGCAAGGACGAAGCGGGTGGGCAGCTGCTCGGACTGCGCGAAATAGGTCTCGGCACAGGCGGCGAGCGATCCGCCCGCCAGCGGCGTGATGCCCTGGTAGGGCTGCATCCCCTGCCCCTGGTCGATTATGATGGCGAACATGCCCTTGCCGATCTGCGGGAAACCGGGGGCGTTCGCCTCCAGCCGGTCCGCGTCGTAGCTGGCATAGGCGCGCAGGGTCGCAGGCTCGCCATCCTTGCCGGGCGCGTAGTAGTCGGTGGCGATCAGACGGATGGGGCCGTCGCCGCGGATCTGCAGGCTCAGCTTCCAGCGCAGCTTCAGCGTCTGACCGATCATGGCGGTCAGCAGCACGGCCTGGGCCACCTGCTCGGACACGGTGTCGGGATAGGCGTGCTGGCCGAGGATGGTGTCGAGCGTTTCGTCCAGACGCGCGACACGCCCGCGCATGTCGGAGGCGTCGAGCTGGAAGGGCAGGATCGCGTCGTCCCACGCGATGGTCGCGGCGTCGGTCATCTGGTCGTCTCCGGGGCTTTTCATACGAAGGTGCCACATAGTATGCGGGTCGGGCCAATGTAACCCCCGCCCGAACGGGAGCCTGCCATGCGCCGATTCGGTCAACAGCCCCAGATCGGGCGCTCCTACCGCGAACGCCCCGGCGCCTATGCGCTGATCGCCGACGGACGCTGGATCATGGTCGTCGCGACCAGCCAGGAGTGGGAGCCGCTGGTCCTGCCGGGCGGTGGCGTCGATCCGGGCGAGCAGCCGCGCGCGGCGCTGCACCGCGAGGTGAGGGAGGAGACCGGCTGGACCATCGCGCCGGTCCGGCGGCTGACGAGTTACCAGCGGCACACCTACATGCCCGAATACGACATGTGGGCGCGCAAGGTCTGCACGATCCACCTTTGCCGGCCCGGCCTGCGCCTCGGCCCGCCCAGCGAGCCGGATCACCGGCCGCACTGGATGCTGGCGGAGGAGGCCGCGCGAAGGCTGTCGCTGCGGCCGGAGCGGGAAGCGGTGGCGCGGGTGTTCGGTCTAAGATAAGCGCGGAATCTAGGGCGCTAGCCCGCCGCGCATCGGTCGTGCTGGAAGCACGCCTTCGGCGTGACCCGCCCCCCGGCACGGCGATTTAGCAGGTGGAGGCGCAACGCAGGACGGTCATGCGGACTTGGCCGACATGAAGTGCGATGCACATCCGTAGGATCGCCGTCCCACGGCCCGCCGCTGCTCGTCTCAGCTCTTGAGACGATAGCCGGTCACGAAGAAGCGCCAGCACACGTACCACAGCGCCGCGATGACGATCAGGATGATCGCCGCGCCCAGCCAGGGCGAGCTGTCGGATTGCCCGAGAATGCCGTAACGGAACCCGTCGATCACGTAGAACACCGGGTTCGCGTGGCTGATGACCGACATGGCGGGCGGCAGCGTCTCGATCGAATAGAACGTGCCGGACAGGAAGCTGAGCGGGGTCACGATGAAATTGGTGATCGCGGCCATCTGGTCGAACTTCTCGGCATAGACACCGGCGAGGATGCCGACGAGGCTCATCAGCGTCGCGCCCAGCAGCACGAAGACCAGCGCCCAGACCGGCTGCGCCACCCCGACGCCGGCGAAGGGGAACACCACCAGCGCCACGAAGACGGCGACCAGCGCCCCGCGCGCCACGCCGCCCGCGACGTAGCCCGCCATGATCTCCATCGGGCTCAGCGGTGGCATCAACGTGTCGACGATATTGCCCTGAACCTTCGAGATGACGATGGAGGACGAGGTGTTGGCGAAGGCGTTCTGGATCACCGTCATCATCACGATCCCAGGTGCCAGGAACTGCGCGAAGGGCATTCCCATCACGTCCCCCCGCCGGTCGCCGAGTGCGAGCACGAAGATCAGCATGAACAGAAGCGCGGTCGCCATCGGCGCGGCCAGCGTCTGCGTCCAGACATTGGTGAAGCGCCGGATCTCGCGCATCGCGAGGGTGCGGGTGCCCAGGCTGTTCCAGCGGCCGAAGCGGCGCTCTCCCATCGGGCGGATGTCGGTCTGGCTCATGGTATTGTCCTTCGTCGTCGCGGGCGACGCGGAGCCGCCTCTTGTATCCGGGCGGCGCGAAGCCATAATATGCACTCGAAACGCAAGGGTATGCGGTGTGCGGTCATATGGGCCGCATTTTCGTTTTTGGAAGATGAGGAAGGCGGGGCCGATGTCGTGGACCGATGAGCGTGTGGAAATCCTCAAGCAGATGTGGTCGGAGGGCAAGTCGGCCTCCGTCATCGCGAAGGAGCTGGGCGGCGTCACCCGCAACGCCGTGATCGGCAAGGTGCACCGGCTGGGCCTGTCGAACCGGACGGCCGCGGCCCCGGCGGCGCCCGCGAAACCGGCCGAGCCCGCGCCGGAGGTCAAGGCCGCCACCCCGCCGCCCGAAAAGGAGGCGCCGCCGCGCAAGCCGACGCCCGCGCCAGAACCCGCCGCCAAGGTCGAGCCGAAGCCCGCCAATGCGCCCATTCCGCCGCGCAAGCCGATCATCACCGCCGGCCAGCCGCTGCCGCCGCAGCCTTCCGCGAACGAGATCAGCGCCGAGGCGCTGGCCAACCTCGCCGAGGTGGAGAAGCACGCGAAGAAGCTGACGCTGATGCAGTTGACCGAGCGGACCTGCAAGTGGCCCATCGGCGATCCGGCGACCGAGGAGTTCTGGTTCTGCGGTCTGCCCTGCCAGCCGGGAAAGCCCTATTGCGAGGCGCACACCGCAGTCGCCTTCCAGCCCATGTCGTCCCGCCGCGACCGCCGGTCGGGCAGCCGCTGACCGATCCCGCCGGATTGCGGCCCCGCCTCATGCGACGCGGCGGGACCTGACTATATCGAGCGTGCGTCGGCTCAGAGCTGGCTCTGCCCCGTCTGGCGACGCAAGGTGGTCAAGGCATATTCCGCATCGAAGCCCTGCGCGGCGACCCGTTCGATCCACTGCCGCTCATAGGCGCGGCCGCGCATCTCGATATCGGCGATCAACTCGTCGCTGGCGCGTCGGATCTCGATCCCCGCGGCCTCGGCATCCTGTTTGCCCAGATAGTCCACATGGTCGAAACTCTTTCCGGCGAGAGGTCCGATCGCTTCGGCCGAGACCTCCTTGATGGCACGCTGATCGCGGTCGGAGATCAGGTTCCACTTGTCCCGATTCATCACGAAGAACCAGGTCGCGTTGTAGATGCCACCGGGGAATTCCAGCAAATGTCCGATATGGGGCGTTACGCCAAAGGCAGGCAGCGCCTCATAGGGCAATGCTGTCCCGTCTATCGCGCCTTCATCAAGGGCAGCTGCGATCTGACCCGGCGGCATAGCCACCGATTCCGCACCAAGTTGCTCTAGAAGCTGGGCGATATATCCACCGGAGTTGCGCATACGCAGCCCCTCCAGATCGCCGATCGTCTCGATCCGGCGGTCGCGTGTCATGATCAGCCCCGGACCATGCGTGAACAGGCCAAGCAATTCGACACCCTCATGCTCCGCGTCTGCATCGAGTATGTTGCGGTAGATGTCGGAGAAAACCACGGACGTACCGTAACTGTCTCCGAGAAAAGAGAACTGTCCGATCTGCGAGCGCAAGAAGGCATCGGGCCCACTATATCCATGAAGCGCGAAGCTGAGATCGGAGACGCCGGTCCTTGTCCGCTCATATTGTGCGGGAGGCGGTCCAGAATCGCCTGTCCCGACACGGAACCGAACGCGCCCACCTGTCACATCCGAGACAATCTCGAAATATGGATCCAGAATATAATATGGCACCGCGCTGCGCGGCGGCACCCAGACGGGCATCGTGAATTCGAGCGTCTGCGCCTTCAGAACATTCGGAGCCGCGAGGGCCGTGGCTGCAAAGGCCCCGGACAGCAGTGCCCCGCGCCGTGTCATTCCAGTCATCCAAGAATCCTCCCCGATTCGTTATGCGGCAGGATTGTTACGCTACCAAACAGTTATGGGAAGAAGTCTTTGTGTCGCTATGCCCGCGCGCCCGGCTCGTAGGTCTCGTCGAGCGCGTATCCGGCGGAGCGGACGGTGCGGACCGGATCCTTCTCCCCCCGGCGGTTCAGCGCCTTGCGCAAGCGCCCGACATGGACGTCCACGGTGCGGATCTCGACATAGACGTCCTGTCCCCAGACCCGGTCGAGCAGCTGCTCTCGGCTGAACACCCGACCCGGACGCTGCATCAGCACGTCGAGCAGGCGGAACTCGGTGGGGCCCAGATGCACGTCGCGCTTGCCGCGCTTCACCCGGCACGTCTCGCGGTCGAGCGTGATGTCGGCGAAGGTCGCCACGTCGCTCGCCACGCCGGGGCGCGTCCGGCGCAGCACCGCGCGCATCCGCGCCACCAGTTCCGACATCGAGAAGGGCTTGGTCAGGTAGTCGTCCGCGCCGGTCTGGAGGCCGCGGATCCGGTCCTCCTCCTCGCCGCGCGCAGTCAGCATGATGATCGGGATGTCGCGGGTCTGGTTCCGTGCACGCAACTGGCGGCAGATCTCGACACCCGAGACATTGGGCAGCATCCAGTCGAGCAGCACGATATCGGGCGCGTCCTCCTCGACCATGACCAACGCATCGTCGCCATCGTCGGCGAGGATGACGTCGAAGCCCTCCTTGCCGAGATTGTAGTTCAGAAGCTCCGCCAGCGGCGCTTCGTCCTCGACCACCAGAACCTTCGCCATGTCCCGTTCCTCAGAACCCGTCCAGGCCGATCGGCTCGCCCTTGGGGCGGTCGTCGCCCAGCGGTTCGCCCTCGACGATGTAGTAGGTCATCTCGGCCAGGTGCGTGACGTGGTCGCCGATCCGCTCCAGGTTCTTCGCGATGAACAGCAGCTGCGAGCCGAGGCCGATGGTCCGCGGATCCTCCATCATGTAGGTCACGACCTCGCGGAAGATGGAGTTGTAGACCTCGTCGATCTCGATGTCGCGGCGCCAGACGCTGACGGCGATGGCCGTGTCGCGCGAGGTGAAGGCGTCGAGCATCTCGGTCAGCTGGCCCAGCGTCTGCTGGCCCATGCGCACGATGGAGGAGCTGAGCTTCACCGGCCGCACGCTCGACAGGTAGACGGCGCGGCGGGCGATGTTCTTCGACAGATCGCCGATCCGCTCCAGCGTCGAGGCCATCTTGAGCGCCGAGATCATCAGCCGCAGGTCGCCCGCCATCGGCTGACGCAGGGCGATGACGCGGGTGGCGAGCTGCTCGACCTCCAGCTCGATCTTGTCGAGCCGCTTGTCGCGGGCGATGACCTCCTGCGCGAGCTGGGGGTCGCGGTTCTTGACCGCCTCCAGCGCGGAAGACAGCAGCTCCTCCGCCAGCCCACCCATCTCGGAGATGCGGGCCTGGACGGCGATGAGGTCGTCGTCGAACGATGATACGATATGCGGACCCATTTTCCGGCCCTCCTCTCTTGGATCAGCCGAAGCGACCCGTGATGTAATCCTGCGTGCGCTTGTCGACGGGGTTGGTGAAGATCTGGTTGGTCTCGCCATATTCGGCGATGACGCCGAGGTGGAAGAACGCCGTCTTCTGGCTGACGCGCGCGGCCTGCTGCATCGAGTGGGTGACGATCACCACGGCGAAGTCCTGCCGCAGCTCGTCGATCAGCTCCTCGATCTGGGCGGTGGCGATCGGGTCGAGCGCCGAGCACGGCTCGTCCATCAACAGCACCTCGGGCGCCGTCGCGATGGCGCGCGCGATGCACAGCCGCTGCTGCTGACCACCCGACAGCCCCGTACCCGGCTGGTCGAGACGGTCCTTCACCTCGTTCCAGATCGCGGCGCGGCGCAGCGATTTCTCGACCACCTCGTCGAGATCGGCCTTGTTGTTCACCAGCCCGTGGATGCGCGGGCCGTAGGCGATGTTGTCGTAGATCGACTTGGGGAACGGGTTGGGCTTCTGGAACACCATGCCCACCCGCGCGCGCAGCGTCACCGGATCGACCGACTTGTCGTAGATGTCCTCGCCGTCGAGCAGGATGCGCCCCGTCACCTTCGCCGCGTCGATCGTGTCGTTCATGCGGTTGAGGCAGCGCAGGAAGGTCGACTTGCCGCAGCCCGACGGTCCGATGAAGGCCGTCACCGTCTTGTCGAGGATGTCGACATCCACGTCCTTGATCGCGTGGGTATCGCCGTAGAACACGTCCACGTTGCGGGATTCGATCTTGGTATCCTGGTTCATCAGGCTCTTCTCGGTCATGCGCATGTTGTTCATGTCAGTCTGTCCTTTGACCAGCTCGATTACCAGCGCCGCTCGAAGCGCTTGCGCAGGAAGACGGCGATTGCGTTCATCAGCACCAGGAAGGCGAGCAACACGCAGATCGCCGCGGCGGTGCGGGCCTCGAAGGCGCGCTCGGGGAAGTCCGACCAGCGGAAGACCTGCACGGGCAGGACAGTCGCGCTGTCGGTGATGCCGGTGGGGATGTCGACGATGAAGGCGACCATCCCGATCAGGATCAGCGGTGCCGTCTCGCCCAGCGCCTGCGCCATGCCGATAATCGTCCCCGTCAGGATGCCCGGCATCGCCAGCGGCAGCACGTGGTGGAAGCTGGTCTGCAGCTTCGACGCCCCCAGCCCCAGCGCCGCGTCGCGGATCGACGGCGGCACGGCCCGGATGGCCGCGCGGCTCGCGATGATGATGGTCGGCAGCGTCATCAGCGCCAGCACCATGCCGCCTGCGACGGGGGCCGAGCGCGGCACGCCGAAGAACCCGAGGAACACCGCGAGGCCCAGCAGGCCGAACACGATCGACGGGACGGCGGCGAGGTTGTTGATGTTCACCTCGACGAAATCGGTGAACCGGTTTCGGGGCGCGAACTCCTCCAGGTAGATCGCCGCCAGCGTGCCTATCGGGAAGGCCAGCACGAAGGTCACGAGCATCGTCCAGAACGACCCCACGGCCGCGCCCCAGATGCCTGCCCGCTCCGGATCGCGGCTGTCGCCGCCGGTGAAGAAGCGCCAGTTGAACACCTGGTCGATCGCGCCCTCGTCGCGCAGCTCCTCGATCCAGATGATGCGGTTGTCGCTGACCCGGCGCTGTTCCTCGGGCACGGGCTGCACGAGGATCTCGTAGGTCGGATCCGTCAGATCGGTGTTCGACAGCGGTGCCGCGACGGTCGCCTCCAGCTCGGAGGGGCCGACGCCGGTGGCCTTGAGCCAGCCGCCATTGATGCGGATCAGCACGCTCTCGTTATCCTCGTCCAAGGCTTCGAAGCCGGTCTCGGCCTCGCCGCGGCGGCGCAGGTCGGCGGCCTCGTCCTCCAGCGCGTCGCGCGCGTCGGCACGGCGGGCGGCCTCGGCGAGGTTGCTCTCGCGCTCCTCCGCCGTCTCGGCCACCTCGGCGCGACGCTCGAACTCGGTCACGCCGGCCTGCTGTCGACCCGCCTCGCGCCCGCGCCGGGCGGCGAGGTCCAGCAGGTCGGACTGCACGTCCTCGAAGATCTCGCGGAAGATCGGCGCGTCCGCTTCGATCCGCACCGTCTCCTCATCGACCGCGTCGAAGGTGACGTCCGCATCGGCATCGAGCGCGCGCAGCCGCCCGTACTCACCCTTGAGGTAGAGGTCGGTAAGGTCGGAGGCGAGCATCCGGGCCTCCACGGTCTGTCCGACCAGAGACGGATCCGCGATCACGCGGTCGCGCAGTTCCAGCGGTGCGGCGCTGGAATAGAGGTCCCCCAGTTCCCGCCGGTCGGTCCGGCCCGACACATAGGCGAAGCGGTCGCGGAACCGGTCGCGGATGACGTCCTCGTAATCGCCGCGACGCAGCGTCTCGGGGTCGTTCGGATCGACCTCCAGCGCCTCGGCATCCAGCGTCACCGGCAGGGTGATGTAGCTCTCGCTCAGCGCGTAGCGGGCGTTGCCCACGACCGACCACATCAGCGTGACCAGCGCGAGCCCCGCCAGCACGATCGCGGCGATGCCGTACAGGCGCAGCCGACGCTCCGCCGCGCGGCGCTTCTTCAGGCGGCGCTTGGACGCCTCGGACCCGTGATGGGCACTCAGTTCGCTCATCGCGACCATTGCACCTCTCCTCAGTCGTACATTTCGCGGTAGCGGCGCACGATGCGCAGCGCCACGACGTTGAGCGCGAGCGTCACGCAGAACAGCGTGAAGCCCAGCGCGAAGACGGGACCGGCGGCGGTCTCGATCTCGGTGTCGCCGGTATAGAGCATGACGATCTGCACGGTGACGGTCGTGACCGCCTCCAGCGGGTTCCAGGTCAGGTTCGCGCCCTGCCCCGCGGCCATGACCACGATCATCGTCTCCCCCACCGCGCGTGAGATGCCGAGCAGGATCGCCGACACGATTCCCGGCAGGGCGGCGGGCAGCACGACCTGGCGGATCGTCTCGGCCCGCGTCGCCCCCAGCCCGAACGAGCCGTCGCGCAAGGATTGCGGCACCGCGTTGATGACGTCGTCCGACAGGGAGGAGATGAAGGGGATGATCATGATCCCCATGACCGTCCCCGCGGCGAGTGCGGAGGAGCTGTCGACGTTCAGACCCAGCCACTCGCCCGCATTGCGGATCGCGGGCGCCACGGTGATCGCGGCGAAGAAGCCGTAGACCACCGTCGGCACGCCCGCGAGGATCTCCAGCATCGGCTTGGCCCAGGCGCGGGTGCGCTTGGAGGCGAAGTCCGACAGGTAGATCGCGGCGAAGAGACCCACCGGCACCGCCACCAGCATGGCGATGATGGTGATCATGAACGTGCCCGCAAACAGCGGCACCGCCCCCACCTTGTCGGGGTCGAGCTGGCCCTCGCTGATGCCCGACAGCGGCGACCAGGTGGTGCCGAACAGGTACTTGTGCACCTGCCAGTCGATCTTGGCGAAGAAGTTGATGGTCTCGGTGATCAGGCTCAGCACGATGCCCACGGTGGTCAGGATCGCGATGGCCGCGCAGACCAGCAGGGTGCCGCGGATGATCTGCTCGGACCGGTTGCGGGCGCGCCACTCGACCCCGATCTTGCCGTAGGTCAGCCAGGCGGCGGTCAGCGCCGCCAGGACCGGCAGCACGACCACGCCGATCCGCCGCCACAGGTCCATCGAGGAAATGGTGGCGGCCAGGCTCTCTCGCAGGTCGCCGGTGCGCGCGACGATGCCGCCCTCGGCGATCTGGTGCGCGTCGGAGAGGACGCGGTTGCGCTCCAGCGCGTTCAGCGTCGGATCAGCATCCATGATGATGGACATGTAGATCCGCTCGTTGAGCATCGACCACAGGATGTCCACGGCCAGCAGCGTGCCGACGCCCGCGATCAGGATCCACAAGAGCGAATACGTGCCGTGATAGCTCGGCCGCGAATGCAGCTTCGACAGGTCGCCGCCTGCCGCGCTGACCGCCTTCTGGCGCGAGGCGCCATAGGTCAGGATCGACAATCCGGTGATGAGGACAAGAGCGATGACCAGCGCCATTAGGGAGCCTCCGGCATGGGGTCGGGGACAGGTCCCCGGGAAGTTCAAGGCAGGGGCACCCGTAAAAGGTGCCCCTGCCCGTATCAAGCCTCCGCAGGTGCGGGGCAGATTATTCGAAGTCGTCCGCGGTCAGGACGGTCAGGCCGGAGACCCGCTCCTGCTGCTCGCCCAGCGCGTCCTCGTCGAGCGGGATCAGGCCGATGTCGAGCATGGAGCCGTCTTCGCCGATCATGTCGTCGGACATGAACATGTTGGCATATTCCTGCACGCCGGGAACGACGCCGACATGCGCGTTCTTGACGTAGAAGTAGAGCGAGCGGGACACGGGGTAGTCGCCATCGGCGATCGCGTCGAAGGTCGGCTCGACACCGGCGATCAGGGAGCCCTGGATCGCATCGGCGTTCTGGTCGAGGAAGGAGAAGCCGAAGATGCCGATGGCCTGCGGGTTCGCCTCCAGACGGGACACGATCAGGTTGTCGTTCTCGCCAGCGTCCACATAGACGCCGTCGTCACGGATCTCGGCGGAGTTCTCGCAGTCCGCGCCTTCGACGGTCTCGCAACCCTCTTCCATCACCAGCTCCTCGAACGCGTCGCGCGTGCCGGAGGAGGGCGGCGGGCCGAAGACCTCGATCTCGACCGCGGGCAGGGACGGGTCGATCTCGTTCCACATGGTCGGCAGCGGGCCGTCGGCGGCCAGCGCCTGCCAGATCTGACCGATGGTCAGGTCGTAGACCGGTGCGTCGTTGGAGTTGGCCAGAACGATCCCGTCATAGCCGATCAGCGCCTCGGTGACTTCTTCGACACCGTTTTCCATGCAGGTCTCGAGCTCGGAGGCCTTCATGCGGCGCGACGCGTTGGTCACGTC
The DNA here is from genome assembly GCF_032464675.1 of Roseobacter sp. HKCCA0434. Lineage (NCBI taxonomy): Bacteria > Pseudomonadati > Pseudomonadota > Alphaproteobacteria > Rhodobacterales > Roseobacteraceae > Roseobacter > Roseobacter sp. HKCCA0434. Next base: position 4,501 of record NZ_JAWDKL010000031.1, on the reverse strand, counting down.
CGGATGCTCGACGCCGACGCCGGCGCAGAACAGCTCGATGCCGCCGCCCGATCCGGTCGATTCCACGATCGGGGTCGCGAAGTCGGTGGTGTCGCCGAAGCGCTCCGCCACGGCGGTGGAGAACGGGAAGACGGTGGAGGAACCGACGATCTGGATCTGATCGCGCGACTGGGCGTTCGCGCCAGCGGCGGCGACGAGGCCGGCGGTCGCGAGGGCAACGAGGTTCATGGTTTTCACGATGGAAACTCCGATATCTGGGCCTCTTGGCCCGGGTAGATTGTGCAGCCGGGATCGACCGCGCTTGCCTCCGGCGAACCGAAGCTGGGCGCTTTCTAGCAGCCGGCCTTTGCGGAATTGTGACAGTTTAATCACCTGAAATCACGACACATCTTCTGGATCGAGACAGGGGAGCCACAGCGTGAAGCGGCTCCCCTCTCCCGGTTCCGACTCAATTCCCAGCTCGCCGCCGTGGCGCGCGAGGATGTGCTTGACGATGGCGAGGCCCAGCCCGGTGCCGCCCTTCTCCATGCTCTGCTTGGCGTTCACCCGGTAGAACCGCTCGGTCAGGCGCGGCAGGTGCTCGCGCGCGATGCCGGGGCCGTCATCGGCGATGGTCACCCCGGTCAGGCCGGGATAGCGCGGATCGGCATCGGCGGCGAACAGGCGGACATGCGCGCCCGTCCCACCGTATTTCAGGGCGTTGTCGACGAGGTTGGTGATGACCTGCCCCAGCTGGTCGCGATCCGCGCACAGCGTGCAGTCAGGTACCTCCTCCACGTCCAGCGTCGCCTCCATGCGACGGACGAGCGGGGCCATGCCGTCCACGACCTCATGGATCAGGTCGGGCAGATCGACCCGGTCGGTCGGGGCGGCGTGGGCGCTCATCTCGATGCGGCTGAGCGACATCAGGTCCTCGACCAGCCGCTGCATTCGCGCGGCCTGCCGGGCCATGACCGTCAGGAAATGCTCACGCGCCTGCGGGTCGTCGCGCGCGTGGCCCTGCAACGTCTCGATATAGCCGATGATCGAGGCGAGCGGCGTGCGCAGCTCGTGGCTCGCATTGGCGATGAAGTCCGTGCGCATCCGCTCCGTCGCCATCCGGTCCGTCTGGTCGGAGACCTGCAGCAGCGCCATCGGCCCGGGGCCCAGCTCGGCCTCGCCCTCGAGCCGTCGCAGTTGGGCGGAGAGCTGCGCCTCGCCCGTCACGGTGCTGGCGGAGAAGGCGATCTCGGCCTCCACGGCGCCGTCGAGGATCGCGCCCACCGCCTCCACGAAGGCGGGCGCGCGGTAGAGCTGCGAGACATGCGCGCCGTTGGGCAGGCGGGGCGCCATCTCGCGCGCGGCGCGGTTGAAATAGATGATCCGCCCGCGCGCATCGATCACGAAGATCGGTCCCGGCACCTGTTCGAGCAGCTGCCGCCCCGCGCCGCGCGGCAGCGATACCCGGTCCGCCGGTCCCGACGCCTGCTCCACCTGCGGTGGCATCAGGACCCTGAGCGCGAGGATCGCCAGTCCCCCCGCGATCCCGACGGCCAGCATCACACCCCCCGCCCCAGCCCCGCCCTGCGCTGCATAGCCCGCGACGAGCGCGGCGGTGGCGAGGACGAGGATTTGGGGCCAGGGGGGCATGGGGACTCCGGTTTGGTGGCTTCAAACGAGCCTAGGGGGTTGCTACATAGACCTCCAGTTCGACGTTCCGGTGACGGCAGGTGATCAAATACGCGCTCAGATGTGCCGCGGGGCACGATTTCGAAAGCTGGTTTCCCGATGGGGAGACCTATGAGCGGCTGCGCGCGGGCGGGCACCTCAGCTGCGCCATCTGTGGCGAGGGCAAGGTCGAGAAGGCGCTGATGGCGCCGCGTGTCGGAAAGGCCGACGCACCCCTGTCGGGTCAGAAAACCCCGGCGGAACAGGCACTTGCAGCCCTGCGCAAGAAGGTCGAGAGCGAGAGCGACTACGTCGGCAAGGACTTTGCCGCCGAGGCGCGGCGCATCCACGAGGGCGAGTCCGACAAGCGCTCGATCTGGGGCGAGGCGCGGGCTCAGGATGCGAAGAAGCTGGTCGAGGACGGCATCCCGGTGGTGCCCCTGCCCTTCGGCCCGCGCAAGGTGAACTGAGCCGGGTTAACGCGATCTTCACCGACCTTACCGCGAAAAACGTGGTCTGCGATGCGTATGGCAGGCGTATGGCACGCGTATGGCAGATGGCTGGCAGGGGTAAATCGTTAACGCGCGGCCGGGCCACACGGGGTCAGAACGCGATGCAGGTCGATCCGTGCCGTGCCATTCTCGCGCGCCCGGCTCTCACCGGAGTATCCGAGGCCAGGGCCCAGCCGTCAGGATGTCGCCAAGACGTGTCCGGAGCACGCCGCGCGCTTGCCCCCTCGGCCCGCGCGGGCTATGACCCGCGGCGACCAAGCGCAAGGATCCTGCAATGCCCCGCCTCGTGATGAAATTCGGCGGCACCTCGGTGGCCGATCTCGACCGCATCCGCAATGCCGCGACCAAGGTGAAACGCGAGATCGACGCGGGCTACGACGTGGCCGTCGTCGTGTCGGCCATGTCCGGCAAGACCAACGAGCTGGTCGGCTGGGTCCGCGACGCGGCCAGCCCCGAGGGGGACAACCGCCCCGGCTTCTACGACGCGCGCGAATATGACAGCGTGGTGGCGAGCGGCGAGCAGGTGACGGCGGGGTTGATGGCGCTGACCTTGCAGCAGATGGGCGTTGATGCCCGCTCCTGGCTGGGCTGGCAGGTGCCGGTGCGCACCAGCGACGCGCATGGCGCGGCCCGGATCGAGGCGATCGAGACCGAGGGGCTGGACGCGAAATTCGCCGAGGGCACCCATGCGGTCATCGCGGGCTTCCAGGGGCTGGGGCCGAACGGGCGCATCACCACGCTGGGCCGCGGCGGGTCCGACACCACCGCCGTCGCCTTCGCCGCTGCACTGGGGGCGGAGCGCTGCGACATCTACACGGACGTGGACGGGGTCTACACCACAGATCCGCGCATCACGAAGAAGGCGCGCAAGCTCGACCGCATCGCCTACGAGGAGATGCTGGAGCTGGCGAGCCTCGGCGCGAAGGTGCTGCAGGTCCGCTCGGTCGAGCTGGCCATGGCGCACAAGGTCCGGCTGGCCGTGCGGTCGAGTTTTTCCGACGAGCCCGGCACGCTCGTCTGCGACGAGGAGGAAATCGTGGAATCCAACGTCATATCGGGCGTCGCCTACAGCCGCGACGAGGCGAAGATCACCCTGCGCAACCTGGCCGACAGCCCCGGCATCGCGGCCAGCGTCTTCGGCCCGCTGGCCGATGCGGGGGTGAACGTGGACATGATCATCCAGGACATCTCGGCCGAGGGGTTCACGGACATCACCTTCTCCTGCCCCGTGGACGATGTGGCCCGCGCGACCGAGGCGGTCGAGCGCGGCAAGGCGGACGGGTCCGTCGCCTATGACGACCTCGTGGTCGATACCGAGTGCGCCAAGGTCTCGATCGTCGGGATCGGCATGCGCTCCCACGCCGGGGTGGCGGGGCGGATGTTCCGCGCGCTGGCCGAGGAGAACATCAACATCAAGGTCATCACCACCTCCGAGATCAAGGTGAGCGTGCTGGTCGACCGCAAGTACATGGAGCTGGCGGTGCAGGCGCTGCATGACCAGTTCGGGCTGGAAAAGGTCGGCGAGCCGAGCCTGGCTTGACGGCCGCGCGGCCCGCGTGACCTGATCGCGCACATGGAACGGCACGATCTGGTCATCGCGGGGGGCGGCATCGTCGGCACGGCCACGGCGCTGTGGGCCCGGATGCGGGGCCTGGGCGTGGTGCTGATCGATCCCGCGCGGCCCGAGGACGGGACCGCGGCGGGCAGTGCCGGGGTCTTCGCCAGCTATTCCTGCCTACCGATCAACGATCCGTCGATCTTTCGCCGGTTGCCGGGACTGCTGGGCGGTGGGCAGAGCCCGCTGCGCGCGGCCCCGCTGCATCTGGTGCGGGAGATGCGGTGGCATCTCGCCTTCCTCGCCAATTGCACGAAGCGGCGCAGCCGGGCCATCGCGGGCGACCTCGCCTGGCTGCTGGCGCGCGCGGATTCCGGGATCGACCCGCTGATCGCCGAGGCCGATGCGGGCGATCTGGTGGTGGCGCGCGGGCAGGTCTCGGTCTGGACCGGGGCGCGCGGGGCGGACATGGCGGCGGCGGAAGTGGCGGCGGAGGCTGCGCATGGCATGGCGGTGGAGGCGCTCGATCCGGCACGCTTGCGGGAGATGGAGCCGGGCTTGGCGCTGGAGGCGACGGGGGCGAGTTTCCATCCGCGGGCGCGGCATCTGAGCGATCCCGGTGCGTTCATCGCGCGGCTGCGGACGCGATTCGAGGCGATGGGCGGCGAGGTGCTGCGCGCGACCGTGCGCGCCGTGCGCGAGGAGGCGGGCGGCGTGCGGGTCGAGACCGATGCCGGGGCGCTGCTGGCCGGTCATGCGGTGATCGCAAGTCGGAGGCCAAGCGGTC